>JACMQR010000053.1 GCA_014376885.1 Polaromonas sp. | reverse complement strand
TTGCCCATCACGCCGCCCGAGCTGTTGGCCGCGCCCATCAGGTTGGGCGACAGGCCGAGCTGCTCGGCCGCCACCTTCTGCATGCCGCCAAACAGCACGTTCGACGCCGTGTCCGAGCCGGTCATGGCCACGCCGATCCAGCCCATCAGTGTGCCGAAGAACGGGTAGAACACGCCGCTGTTGGCAAACGCCAGGCCCAGCGTGGTGTCGGTGCCCGAGTAGCGTGTCACCGTGCCCAGCGCCAGCATCAAGACGATGGTCAGCAGCGAATAGCGCACCAGCCACAGCGTGTGCAAAAAGGTCCGGGCGATGTCCAGCGGCTTGTACTTCATGACCAGTGCGCTGAGCACGGCCGACAGCAAGGTGCCGGTGCCGGTGGCCGACATGATGCCCAGCACATGCACCGCGCCTTCCTTGGTCGGGACGCGAACGACCGGCGGCATTTTCTCGACCAGGTTGTGCAGGCCGGCCATGGGAAAAGCCGGTGCAAAAATGCTGTTCAGCCAGGCCTTGACCGGCGGCAGGCCCCAGACAAACACGAACACCGACAAGATCACCCACGGCGTCCAGGCGCGGAGTAACGCGGCGCGGTCATGCCGGACCAGCGGCGCTGGCGGCTTGGCTTCGTGGGCGCTGATGTCCTTGCCCTTCATCGACGGCGATGTCCAGATTTCCTTGGGCTGCCAGAGGCGCAGGAACAGCACCAGGCAGGCCAGCGACACCAGGGCGGCAATGATGTCGACCAGCTCGGGGCCGATGAAGTTGCTCACCAGGAACTGCGGAATGGCGAACGACAGGCCGGTGACCAAAATAGCTGGCCAGATTTCCAGCATCGCCCGGCGTCCGGCAAACGCCCAGATCAGCCAGAACGGCACCAGGAGCGAGAAAAAAGGCAGTTGCCGGCCGATCATGGCGGTGACTTGCATCAGGTCGTGGCCATGCACCTTGGCCAGCGTGATGACCGGCGTGCCGAGCGCGCCAAAGGCCGCCGGCGCGGTGTTGGCAGTCAGCGACAGGCCAGACGCGGCCAGCGGCAAAAAGCCCAGGCCGGTCAAAATGCCGGCGGTCACCGCCACCGGCGTGCCGAAGCCGGCGGCGTCTTCAAAAAACGCACCGAAGCAAAAGGCGATCAGCAGCAGTTGCAGGCGCCGGTCGGCGGTGATGCTCGACAGCGAATCCTGCAGGATCTTGAAGCTGCCGTTTTGCTCGGCCAGCTGCTGCAAAAAGATGATGTTCGGCACGGTCCAGCCAATCGGCAGCAAGCCGGTGAAGCCGCCATACACCGCTGCCCGGCCGGCCATGTCCATCGGCATGCCGTGGGCCAGCACCGCCACCGCGATGGCCGCCAGCAGGCCCAGGCCGGCGGCAATGTGCGCCTTGAGGTGCAAAAAGCCCAGGCACACCAGCATCACCACCACCGCAATGGCCGCCAGAAGGGTGGAAATCACCAGGTTGTTGAACGGATCGTAGATTTGCTGCCAGGCCATGGCGGGTCTGCCGGTGGGTGGGCAAAGGGCGGTCTGGCGGGCGCTGCGCGCCAGTGCCTTGGCAAACCACAGGCAGCCGGACAGCCGCCAGGCCGGCCGAGTCGGCGTAACGGTTGGCAATATCGTCTTTTGGCTGCGCGCTCGCTGCGGCGTTGCCGGTGTGGCGGGTCGCCCACTGTGGCGTGCCGGCCATACCCTTCAGAGCTGAAACGCCAGCCAGCGGATCAGGCCCTCGGAAAACTGGCGCAGCGCACTGGGGGTATGCGCCCGGTACAGGACCGCGGCCGCGCGCTGGCCGTCGATCCAGTGCGCAAAGCGCTGCACATCGGCCGGCTCGAAAAAGGCCACCACCAGCTCGTAGTTCAGGAACAGGCTGCGCTCGTCCAGGTTGGCCGACCCGGACAGGGCCAGGTCGCTGTCAATCACCACTGCCTTGGCATGCACCATGCCGCCGGCCAGCCAGATGCGCGCACCGGCCGCCGCCAGCTCGCGCATGGCCGCCGGCCGGGCCATGTCGGCCAGCCGGTGGTTGGACCGGCGCGGCAGCACCAGGTCGACGGCCACGCCGCGCCGCGCGGCCAGGGTGAGCGCCATCAGGAGCGTCGCGTCGGGCACGAAATACGGCGTGACGATCAGGATGCGGGTGCGCGCGGTGAAGCAGCTGGCCACCAGCAGCGAGTACAGCGTGTCCTCGGCCTGGTCGGGCCCGCTGGCAATCAGCTGCGCCCGGGCCGCCTCCGGGTGGGGCGCCTCAAAATCAAGCCGCTGCGCCGGACCGGGCTTGGTCTGGGTGGCAAACGCCCAGTCCTGGTCAAAGCGCTGCTGGGCCTGCCGGGCCAGGTCGCCGCAAAAGTCAAAGCTCAGGTCGACCCAGGGCTTTTTGGGTGGCTGGCTGGCGGCATCGCCGGTGAAGTACTCGGCGGCCAGGTTGCGCCCGCCCGACCACATGCGCTGGCCGTCGGCAATGACCATCTTGCGGTGGTTGCGCAGGTTGGTGCGGCCCGGCAGCGGCGAGCGAAACGGCGACACGAACAGCGCCACCCGCACGCCGGCCTCGGTCAGCGGCTGGAGCCGGGGATGCCCGCCCATGTACAGGCCGATGCCATCGATCATCAGCCGCACCTGCACGCCCTGGCGCGCCTTGCGCATCAGCAGCGCCGTGAGGTCCCGGCCGACTGCATCGCGGCCCAGCAGAAATGTGCAGATGTCCAGCGTTCGGCTGGCGCCCAGAATGATTCGCTGCAGCGCCAGCAGGGCCTCGTGCCCGTCCTGGTGAATCGCCAGCTGCCGGTAGCTGGCCGCCGGCGCCAGGCCCATGGCGCCGGCCAGCTGCTCGAAGCGGTGCGCCGGCGCACCGGCCCGGTCCGGCGACAGCGCGAGCCGGGCGGGCGGCGCCGGGCCGCGCGCCACCTTGCGGCTGCCAAACAGCAGGTACAGCGGCAGCGCCAGGTAGGGCATCAGCGCCAGCGACACCACCCAGGCAATGGCCGCCGACGGGTGCCGGCGCTGGCGCCGGGCGTGCGAAGCGACCGCATACACCAGCAGGCCGCTCAGGGTGACCAGGCCGTGCACCGTCAGCCCCCAGTGGCCGATGAAGTCGACCAGCTGCTGGGTCATGCCCGGGCGGCCCGGCAGCGTGGGCGGCTGGTCGGTGAAGGAAACGGCAAGATTTGGCGACGGCGCATCGGGCCACTATATCGCCCTGCTGCGCCGCCGGCCGGCCAGGGTTTCGCCCGGGAGCCAAGGAAAACCGCGCCAGCGCTTGCAACCGGGGCGCTGAAATGGTGTAATTGCTGCACTGCACCATTTTTTACCTCAACCCACCGGAGCCAACCATGAACTTCACCAACGACCCGCTGATCGCCACCCAGAAAACCCATGTCCAGGCCCTGGCAGGGCTGTCGGAAAAAGCGTTTTCCAGCTTTGAAAAGCTGGTCGAGCTGAACATGGCCGCCTCCCGGGCGCTGCTGGGCGAGTCGCTGGCCCACCTGCAGACGCTGGGCGACATCAAGGATGTCCAGGCGCTGCTGGCCTTTCAGTCCGGCCTGCTCCAGCCCCTGTCCGACAAGGCCGCCTCCTACAGCCGCCACCTTCTGGACATCGTTTCGGGCAGCCGCGCCGACTTTTCAGAAGTGTTCGAGTCGACCCGCGCGCAATCGCAAAAATCGGTGACGGCGCTGCTGGAAAATTCGCTGAAAAATGCGCCGGCCGGCTCCGAAGCCGCCGTGGCCGTCATCAAGTCGGCGATCGATGCCGGCGCCACGGCCGTCGAGTCGGCCCAGAAATCGGCCAAGCAGGCCCTGGAGGCGGTCGAGTCGAACATGACCTCGCTGACCTCGGCCAGCCCGAAGGCCGAGTAAACCGTCCCGTCGCGGCGCCCGGCGGGCGCTGCGCCAAGGCCGGGCTGCCGCTGCCCGACAATGCACGGCATGACCCAGTCCCACGCTCATCCTGCATTCCCGGCCGCCGGGTTCGAAGAAGAATTCATCACCGGCCTGAAGGCGATTTTTGAGGAAAACATCGTCTTCAACCAGCTGCTCGGCCTGAAGGTCACCGCGCTCGGGGCCGACCGGGTCAGCGCCCGCATCGACATGCGCCCGGCGCTGGTCGGCCACCCGGCCTACAACCGCCTGCACGGCGGCGTCATCAGCGCCGGCCTGGACGCGGTGGGCGGCCTGGCGGTGATGGCGGCCATCGGCGCGCGGCACATGGGCGAAACCCCGGCGCAGCGCCTGCAGCGCTTTCACAAGCTGGGCACCATCGACCTGCGGGTGGACTACCTGCGCCCGGGCATCAGCAGCCACTTCGAGCTGCGCGCCCAGGTGCTCAGGCTTGGCTCCCGGGTGGCCAGCACCCGGATGGAGTTTTTAGGCGCCGACGGCACGCTGTTTTCCACCGGGGCGGCCGCTTACATCGTGTCCTGAGCCCTCACTGCGGCGCGGACGGCGCTGCAAAGGCCGCGGTTCGTCCGACAGCGGCCACCCGCGCCAGGTGAATCGATTCGCCAATGTCGGCCCCGCTCTGGCCGGCGGCCATGGCCTGGGCTGCCACCGCATCGGTGGCCACGGCCTGGCTGGCCGACAGCGCCTCAAGCAGCCGGGGGCGCTGCGGATAGGGCTGGTTTTCAAGCCCCAGGCGGCCCCGGGCATCGCATTCGCAGGCCAGCAAGATGCCCGCAAACCGCTGCGGCTTGCGAAAGGCGTCGCAGCGCTCGAGCAGGCGCACCACCGCTGGCGGGCTGAAGTCGCCGCTGCGGTGGATGTTGCCGTGCTCGCGCGCCACCACATCGGCGATCTCGCGGCACTCGAGCGGCACGCGCAGGCGCTGGCACAGGCCCTTGAGCAGTTTCGCGCTGCGCTCCTCGTGGCCAAGATGGCGCGGCAGCAAATCAGCCGGCGTTGTGCCTTTGCCGAGGTCGTGGCCCAGACAGGCAAAGCGCACCGGCAGCGGCGCGCCGAGCTGCGCGGCCATGTCCAGCACCAGCAGCAGATGGCGACCGGTGTCGATTTCCGGGTGGTATTCGGCGCGCTGCGGCACGCCCCACAGCCGGTCGACCTCGGGCAGCAGCTTTTGCAGCGCGCCGCACTCGCGCAGCACTTCCAACATGCGCGACGGCTTGGATTCCATCAGGCCGCGCGCCAGCTCCTGCCAGACGCGCTCGGGCACCAGGGCGTCGACCTCGCCGTCCTGCACCATGCTGCGCATCAACGCCATCGTTTCCGGCGCCACCGAGAAATCGGCAAAGCGCGCGGCGAACCGGGCCAGCCGCAAGATGCGCACCGGGTCTTCGCGAAAGGCGTCGGTGACATGGCGCAGCACCCGGGCCTGCAGGTCCCGCTGGCCGCCGTAGGGATCGACCAGCGCCTCGAAATCCGGCTCAAAACTGTCTTTTGTGCTTGTCGCGCCGGCCGGAGCAGCTATTGAATTAATAGTCAGGTCGCGGCGCGCCAAGTCTTGCTCGAGCGTCACGTCGGGCGTGGCCTGCACCGCAAAGCCCCGGTAGCCGCGGGCGGTGCTGCGTTCGGTGCGCGCCAGGGCGTATTCCTCGTGGGTGTCCGGATGCAAAAAGACCGGGAAATCCTTGCCGACCGGCACGAATCCCTGCGCGGTCAGCGCTTCGGGCGTGGCGCCCACCACCACCCAGTCGCGGTCCGTCACCGCCAGGCCCAGCAGGGCGTCGCGCACCGCGCCGCCGACCATGTAGATGTTCATGCCGGCAGTTTAGCGGCGCGCCGCTTTAGGCGGGCCGGAGCCGGTGGGGCTCTTCGAATTCGCGAAAGTCGTTTTCCGCCAGCGCGCCGTCGGTCCAGGCCGTGACGCCGGGCAGGGCGCACACGCGGTCGATGTAGGCCGCAATGTCGCCGGGCACCGGCAGGCCATAGCCCTTGAGCCGCATGCACACCGGGGCGAAAAACGCATCGGCAATGCTGAACTCGCCCATCAGCATCGGCCCCGCGTGCGCGGCCAGCAGCTCGCGCCACATGCCGACCAGCCGCGCCACGTCGGCGCGCACGGCCGGCTTGTCGCGCCAGGCCAGCTGGCCGATGTGCGGCAGGCTGGCCTCGATGTTCATCGGGCAGGCACTGCGCAGCGCAGCAAAGCCGCTGTGCATCTCGGCGCAGACGCTGCGCGCCCGGGCTCTTTCACGAATGCCATGTGGCCAGAAATTTTTTTCCGGAAAGCGCTCGGCCAGGTATTCGGCAATCGCCAGCGAGTCCCAGACTTTGAAGCCGTCGTCGTCGAGCACCGGCACCTTGCCGACCGGGTTGACAGCGCTGATCAGCTTCCTGAAGTCGGAGCCTTCGTCAAATGAATCGAAACGGACGACGATTTCCTCAAAGGCGATGCCGGCCTGCCTGAGCAGCACCCACGGCCGCATCGACCAGGAGGAATAGTTTTTGTTGCCAATGTAGAGCTTGAGCATGGAAGTTTCCCGTCAGGTCTTAAAACCGGCCGGATGTCTTGCGCTTGGCCATCAGGCCGCTGCGCAGGCCGCGCGCGCCCAGGTAGGTCGGGCCGATGGCTTCGAGCGACGCCGGCGCGATGCCCAGCGCCTCCAGGCCGGGCAGCTGGCCGCTGGCGATGTTGTCGGTTTTCATGGCGTCGAGGTTGTCGCGGCTGAGAATCGGCTCGCCCGGCGCCAGTTCCATGAAAGACGCCTGCACCCGCGCCAGCGCGTCGGGCAGGCCGATGACCGGCCGGCCCTGGCCGATGCCGGCATAGCGGCCGGCCAGCTGAACCAGCTGCTTGAGCGTGAACACGTCGGGGCCGCAGGCTTCGTACACCTGGCCGATGGTGGCGCTGTCCTGCAGGCAGCGCACCAGCGCGCTGGCCACGTCACCGACCCACACCGGCTGAAAGCGCGCCTGGCTGCCGGCCAGCGGAATCACCGGAAACACCTGCTGCAACTTGGCAAAGGTGTTGAGGAACTTGTCGCCGGCGCCAAAAATCACGCTCGGGCGCAGCGCCGTCACGTCCAGCCCCGCGCCGAGCAGCGCCGCTTCGCCGCGCGCCTTGCTGCGCTGGTACATCGAGGCCGAATCCAGCGAAGCGCCCAGCGCGCTGACATGCACCAGCCGGCGCACGCCAGCGGCCTTGCAGGCGCGCGCCAGGCTCAAGGGCCACTGGACATGCACTTTTTGAAAGGCCGCTTCGGAGCCATGCAGGATGGCGATCAGGTTGACCACCGCGTCATGCCCGGCGACCAGCGCGGCCAGCGCGGCGCTGTCGTGCAGGTCGGTCTCGATCACATCGACCAGCGGCAGCAGCTGCAGGTGGCGCGCACTGTCCCGGCGGCGCGTGGCCACGGTCACCCGGCAGGGCAGCTGGTTGAGTTTTTCGCACACCTGGGTGCCGACAAAGCCGGTGCCGCCAAAGATCAGAACTTTTTTCATGAGCTCTAATTTAGCGCGTTTGCAGGGGTTTTCCCCTGAATTGCTTTTTTTAAGGCTGTGGCGCCGGCAGCGGCCATGTTCCGCCCTCGGCCTACAGGCCGGGGCGCGCCGCGTTTGAATAATAAGGTGCATGAATATTCTTGAAGCGCTGCGCATCAGCCATGTGACTCAGCGCGCGCTGGTGGACCGGCTGGTCCAGACCCAGGGCGACACGCGGGAAAGGCGGGCGATTTTCAGCAGCCTCAAGCGCGAACTGGCCGCCCATGCGGCCGCCGAGGAGCGCTACTTTTATCTGCCGCTGAGCGCCTGCTGCCAGCTGCCGCAGCTCTCGCACGAGGGCATGGCCGAGCATCACCAGTTGGACCGGCTGATGGCGGTGCTCGAGCTGGCCGACCCCAGGTCGCCGGCCTGGCGGCTGGGCGCCCAGGCCTTGCATGACAAGGTCCACCAGCACGTGGAGGTCGAGGAACGCAGCTGGTTTGCGCTGGCCGGCATGGCGCTCGGCGCGGCTGACCT
>JACMQR010000337.1 GCA_014376885.1 Polaromonas sp. | reverse complement strand
TTTTGAAAACAGCCAGGCCACCATGGCCTTGTCGACCAACCGCAAGACCATGGATGGCGACAAGGAGTTCGACATGTTGAAAACAAAATTGTTGCAGGCACCCCCATGAACACCACGACAAGCATCAACACCACCACCACCCTTTCGGCCGGTCGGGGGGGCAGCACGCTGAGCCTGAACGAAGGCTACTTTGCCAGGCGCAACACGCTGGACTGGGCGTTCGCCGTGCTGGTGGCCGGCGGCCTGCTGTACGCGTTTGCCCGTTACAGCGACTACATGGATGTCTATGAAAAAGGCATCTTGTTCGCAACCATCCCGGCCACCGTTGCGATGGGCTGGTTCTGGCGGCCGCTGCGCCTGCTCATGGCCGTGGCCGCCGGCTTTTCGCTGCTGGGCATCGTGTCCTACCAGGGCGATTTGGGGCGGGCCGAACAGGTTTTCTGGCTGAAGTATTTCCTGTCCAGCCAGTCGGCCATCTTGTGGATGAGCGTGCTGTTTTTCATGAGCACGACTTTTTACTGGCTGGGCATGTTTGCCAGCAACGCGCCGACGGGCACCGGCTCCAGCCACAGCAGCGTGCTGGAGTCGCTGGGCTCGAAAATCGCCTGGGTGGGCGTGGGCATGGCGCTCATCGGCACCCTGGTGCGCTGGTATGAAAGCTACCTGATCGGCGCCGACGTCGGGCACATTCCGGTCAGCAACCTGTATGAAGTGTTTGTGCTGTTTTGCTGGATGACGGCCGCTTTTTATCTTTATTTCGAAGCCGAGTACAAAACCCGCGCACTGGGCGCGTTTGTCATGCTGGTGGTCAGTGGCGCGGTCGGATTTTTGCTCTGGTACACCGTCGTGCGCGAAGCCCATGAAATCCAGCCGCTGGTGCCAGCGCTGAAAAGCTGGTGGATGAAGCTGCATGTGCCGGCCAATTTCATCGGCTACGGCATGTTTGCAATAGCCGCCATGGTGGCGCTGTCCTACCATGTCAAGCAGCAGGTGCTGGAAACCCGCTGGTACAAGCTCACCCCGTTGTGGATGCTCGGCGTGGTGCTGTGTTTTGTGCCGGTCGTTTTCCGCAAGGCGCCGCTGGAAGCGGGCGGCAGCAACTACTGGCTCGGTTACCTGCTGGTGGCCGGCCTGGTCACCGGCGGCATCCTGCTGGGCCGTCGGCATATTGCCGCGCGCCTGCCCAGCCTGGAAGTGCTGGACGACGTGATGTACAAGGCGATTGCCGTCGGCTTTGCCTTTTTCACCATCGCGACGGTGCTGGGCGCGCTCTGGGCCGCCGAAGCCTGGGGTGGTTACTGGAGCTGGGACCCGAAGGAGACCTGGGCTCTCATTGTCTGGCTCAACTACGCCGCCTGGCTGCACATGCGGCTGATGAAGGGCCTGCGCGGCACGGTGGCGGCCTGGTGGGCTCTGGGCGGCCTGGGCGTGACCACGTTTGCCTTTCTGGGCGTCAACATGTTCCTGTCCGGGCTGCACAGCTACGGCACCTTGTAACCAGAAGGCCAGTCCGTGCCATTGAATCCTTTGCGGGATTCGCTGCGTACCACAGCGCATCACTGCTGGAATTAAAGGATTCACCATGCTTATCAAAACCCATGCCAGCGGATTCGACCATCCGCTGACCAGCGACATCACGCCGCAGGGCGTTTACCAGAGCCGCCGCGAGCTGATCAAGCGCCTGGCTGGCGGAACCGCTGGCGCGGCCCTGGCCGGCTGGGCCGGCCGCGATGCCCTGGCGCAAACCGTGCCCAAGCCGGGCAAGCTGGCCGCCCTGGCCGGCGCAAAGTCGGCGGTGCCGGGCGCCATGACGCTGGAAAAAATCACCGATTACGCCGACGCCACCACCTACAACAACTTCTACGAGTTCGGTACCGACAAGGCCGACCCGGCCAAGAACGCCTCGACGCTGCCTGTCAAACCCTGGTCAGTGGCGGTCGAGGGGCTGGTGAAAAACCCGAAAACCTTCACGCTCGAAGAACTGCTCAGGCTCAGCCCGCAGGAAGAGCGCATCTACCGCATGCGCTGCGTCGAAGGCTGGTCGATGGTGATTCCGTGGGTGGGCTATCCCTTGTCGGAACTGATCAAGCGGGTCGAGCCGCTGGGCAGCGCCAAGTATGTCGAGTTCATCACCCTGGCCGACCCCAAGACCATGCCGTTTGTCGGCTCGCGGGTGCTGGACTGGCCCTATGTCGAGGCCCTGCGGCTTGACGAAGCCCTGCATCCACTGGCCTTGCTGACCTTCGGCATGTACGGCGAGGTGCTGCCCAACCAGAACGGCGCCCCGGTGCGCATGGTGCTGCCCTGGAAATACGGCTTCAAAAGCGGCAAGAGCATTGTCAAGATCCGCTTTACCGACAAGGAGCCGCGCACCGCCTGGAACAAGGCGGCGGCGCAGGAGTACGGCTTTTACTCCAACGTGAACCCGCTGGTGGACCATCCGCGCTGGAGCCAGGGCACCGAGCGGCGCATTGGCGAGGACGGGCTGTTTGCCAAAAAGCGCAAGACCCTGATGTTCAACGGCTACGAAGCCCAGGTGGGCCAGCTTTATGCCGGCATGGACCTCAAGAAGAATTTCTGATGGCTGCGCTGATGGCGGGCAGGCAAAAACTGCTGATGCACCCGGCAGCCAAGCCAGCGGTCTTCGCGATCTGCCTGCTGCCGTTCGCCTGGCTGCTTTACCGCGCCTTCAACAACCAGCTGGGTGCCAACCCGGCCGAGGCACTGATCCGCGCAACCGGCAGCTGGACTTTGCGCTTCGTGTGCATCGTGCTGGCCGTCACGCCCCTGCGGGTGGTCAGCGGCACGCCGGCACTGGCCCGGTTCCGGCGCATGCTGGGCTTATTTGTTTACTTTTACGTCGCTGTCCATTTGCTCAGCTACAGCTGGTTTGACATGGGCTTTGACATGGCCGACATTGCCCGGGACATCGTCAAGCGGCCCTTTATCCTGGTGGGCTTTTCTGCTTTTTTGCTGCTCACGCCGCTGGCGGCTACCTCGTTCAATGCCGCCATCAAGGCGCTGGGCGCCAAGCGCTGGCAACGGCTGCACAAACTGGTCTACCTGATCGCCGGTCTGGGAATCCTGCATTTCTTCTGGATGCGCGCCGGCAAAAACAATTTTTCCGAAGTGTTTGTCTATGCCGCCGTCATTGCCGCGCTGCTCGGCTGGCGGGTGTGGCACCGCTGGTCCAAGACGCGCAAGCAGCTTGACCGCCAGCCCGCTGTCGGCCTGCGCTGATTTACTTTGCTATAAAATAAATAGCTTAAAACGCTTACTGGTAGAGCACATAGCGCTTATTTTGCTAAAAATTCCGGTGGCAGAGCCGCTGGCGCCAGCGGTTCTACCCGGCGCAGCTGCCTCAGGGCAGCAGCAGCTCTGGGCGGGAGGTATCGGCGGGTGGCTCGCGCGCCCGGATCAGCCGGGCAGCGTCGCCATCGACCAGCAGTTCGGCCCCGCGGCCCCGGGTGTTGTAGTTGCTGGCCATGCTCATGCAGTAGGCGCCGGCCGACAGTACGGCCAACTGGTCGCCGGCTGCCACGCTGAGCAAACGGTCCCGGCCAATCCAGTCGCCGCTTTCGCACACCGGGCCGACCACGTCGTACAGCACATCGGCAGCCTGGCGGGCGGCCTGCTCGACGGGGACGATGGCATGAAAAGCCTGGTACATGGCCGGGCGGGGCAGGTCGTTCATTGCCGCGTCGATGATGCAGAAATTCTTTTGCTCGCCGGGTTTGAGGTAGAGCACTTCAGTGACGCAGATGCCGGCATTGCCGACCAGCGAACGGCCGGGCTCGATCATCAGTTTTTTGCCGCCGTAGCCGCGCGCGTCGAGCTTGCCGAGCAACTGCTGCCACAGCGCATCGGCCTGGGGCGGCTGGTCGTCGCTGCTGTAGTTGATGCCCAGGCCGCCGCCAAAATCAATGTGCGCCAGAAAAATACCCGCCGCTTCAATCGCCGCCACCAGGTCAAGCACCCGGTCCATGGCGTCGAGGTAGGGCGTGACGTCGGTGATCTGCGAGCCGATATGGCAGTCAATGCCGATCACGTTCAATCCGTCCAGCAACGCGGCATGCTGGTAGATACGCACCGCATCCTCATGGGCAACGCCGAACTTGTTGCCTTTGAGTCCGGTGGAAATGTAGGGATGCGTTTTCGGATCGACATTCGGATTGACGCGAATGCTCACCGGCGCGCGCAGCCCCATGGCCAATGCCACGCTGGACAGCACACCCAGCTCGGCTTCGCTCTCGACATTGAAGCAGCCAATGCCGGCCGCCAGCGCCTGGCGCATTTCAGCGCGCGTCTTGCCGACGCCCGAAAAAATGACCTGGCGCATGTCTCCGCCGGCCGCCTGGACGCGCTCGAGTTCACCGCCCGAGACAATGTCAAAGCCGCAACCGGCCCGGGCAAAGACCTGCAGCACGGCCAGCGACGAGTTGGCCTTCATGGCATAGCAAATCTGGGCATTGCGGCCTTCAAAGCCACGCTGATAAGACGCCAGGGCAGACAGCATTGCGGCTTTTGAATAGACGAACAGCGGCGTGCCATGCTCGGCAGCGAGCTCGCTGACGCAGACATCTTCGGCAAACAGGGCGGTGCCGCGGTAGGCAAAGTGGGGATGGCCGGGAAGGGCAGGCAAGGTCATTCGGAAAGGGTTAGGTTAAGGAGCCAATGAACAATTGAAAAGGCGCCAGCCAGGCCGCCGGGCGCATGCAAAGCGCTACTGCGGCGTGTTGACAAAGAAAACTCTCTTCATGGACGCTGAAAGCCAAGGGGCTAGCGGGCGGCAGAGGCCGGCACACCTGCGGGTTCGGCAAGCTGGGCCGGACTGGCGGCGGCCGCTGCAGCCAGTGCTTTCGGCGGCACCGGCAAAACCAGCGGACCTTTTTGCCCGCAGCCGGACAACGCCGCAGAACCGGCCAGCGTGCCCGCCACGATGGCAGCAAAACCATGCCGGCCCGCCATGCCGCCCAGGCGGCCTAAAATTCGCTGTAAAAAAACCATGACAGGATTGTAATGACCGACCTCCAATACCAGAACCAGGCTGAAAGCGTGCTTGGGGCCATTGAGAAAAATTGCGACCGGCTCAATGACGAGAGCGATGTAGACATCGACAACCAGCGCACCGGCTCAATGGTCACCCTGACCTTTTCCAACCGCAGCCAGATCATTGTCAATCTGCAAAAGCCGTTGCAGGAAATCTGGATGGCTGCCCAGGCGGGCGGCTTTCACTACAAATTCAATGGCGGCGTCTGGACCGACACCAAGGACGCCAGCGAATTCTTTGCCAACTTGTCGCGCTACGCCAGCGAACAAGCCAGCCAGCCGGTGGTGTTCAAGGCGCTGCCCGGCTGCCTGCCAACCGCGCTGAAAGGCGACTCCTGACCGGTCAGTTCTTGAAAAGATCCAGGATGCGCTTTTTTTCATCGGAGGGCGGCAGCACGCCAATGGCGCCCGCCGGCGCCGGATTGGTGTCCTCGCTGGCCGCGCCCGGGTCCGGCTGCATGCCGACGCTGCTGATGCCTGCGCCTTTGGCATATTCGTCGTAATACCACTCGCCATTGAGATTGACCACGCCGGCAGGGGCTTGGTATTCGGTGACCGGCACGCCCTTGAGGGCATATTCCATGAAGTTGATCCAGATCGGCAGGCTCAGGCCGCCGCCGGTTTCCCGGTCGCCGAGCTTTTTGGGGGTGTCGTAACCCATCCAGACGGCAGCGGTCAGGGTGGGCTGAAAACCGACAAACCAGGTGTCGATCGAGTCATTGGTGGTGCCGGTTTTGCCAAAGATGTCGGGCCGTTTGAGCATCGCCTGGGCTTTGGCGGCGGTGCCTGAGCGCGCCACTTCCTGCAGCAAGCTGTCCATGACAAACGCGTTGCGCGCGTCGATGCCGCGCATCGACTCGTTGAGCTTGGGTGGCGTGACCTCCAGCAGCACCCTGCCGCGCTGGTCGGTGATCTTGGTGATCAGGTGCGGGTTGACCCGGTAGCCCCCGTTGGCAAAGACCGAATAGCCGGTGGCCATTTGCATCGGCGTGACCGATCCGGCGCCCAGCGCCATGGTCAGGTAGGCCGGGTGTTTGTCCGCGTCAAAGCCAAAGCGCGTCACCCATTCCTGGCCGTACTTGGCGCCAATCGATTGCAAAATACGGATCGACACCAGGTTTTTGGATTTCTTCAAGGCCGTGCGCAGGCTCATCGGGCCTTCAAAGCCACCGTCATAGTTCTTGGGCTCCCAGGGCTGCCCGCCGGTGACGCCGGCATCAAAAAACAAGGGCGCGTCGTTCACCACCGTGGCTGGCGTGAAGCCTTTTTCCAGCGCTGCCGAATAGATGAACGGCTTGAAACTGGAGCCGGGCTGGCGCCAGGCCTGGGTCACATGGTTGAACTTGTTTTTTTCAAAGTCAAAGCCGCCCACCAGCGCGCGAACCGCTCCGTCCCTGGGGTCCATGGCGACAAAGGCGCCCTCGACTTCGGGCAGCTGGGTGATTTCCCAGGCATCCTTGGGCCCTTTGACGACCCGGATCACCGCACCCGGACGGATCTTGATGTTCGGCCCTGCCTTGTCAGCCAGTCCCGACTGCGCCGGCCTCAAGCCCTCGCCGGTGACGATCACTTTTTCGTTGTTCAGGCGCAGGGCAACAATGCGCTTCGGATTGGCTTCCAGCACCACCGCCGACATGATGTCGCCATTGTCGGGGCTGTCGGCCAGGGCGTCGTCAATCGCGTCGTCGACTTCCCCGGGGTTGGCAGGCAGGTCGATGAACCGTTCGGGACCGCGGTAAATCTGCCGGCGTTCGTAATCCATGATGCCCTTGCGCAGCGCCTTGTAGGCCATCGTCTGGTCGGTGGACTTCAAGGTTGTGTAGACATTCAGGCCGCGGGTGTAGGTTTCCTCGCCATACTGGTTGAACACCAGCTGGCGCACGGTTTCCGCCACATGTTCGGCATGCACCCGGCCAGCATCGCGTCCCGTGCGGATGTGAAGCTCCTCTTCGCTGGCTGCCTTGGCCTGCTGGGCGGTGATGAAACCGTTTTGCGCCATCCGTTCGATGATGTAGAGCTGGCGCGTCCTGGCCCGGCTGGGGTTGGCAATCGGGTTGTAGGTCGACGGCGCCTTGGGCAGCCCGGCGAGCATGGCGGCTTGCGCAATGCTCACATCCTTCAGGGACAGGCCGAAATAGGTTTCCGAGGCAGCGGCAAAGCCATACGAGCGATTGCCCAGGAAAATCTGATTCATGTAGATTTCAAGAATCTGATTTTTTGTCAGGGAATGCTCGAGCTTGAAGGTCAGCAAAATTTCGTAGATCTTGCGGGTGTAGCTTTTTTCCGCCGTCAGGTAAACATTGCGGGCGACCTGCATCGTGATGGTGGAGGCGCCCTGGCTTTTTGCCCGGCCCAGGTTGGCCAGCGCCGCCCGTGCCACACCCAGGTAATCGACCCCGCCATGCGAGAAAAAGCGAGCGTCCTCGATGGCGAGCACCGCGTCCTTCATGACCTGCGGAATCTCGTCAATCGGCATGAGCCGGCGGCGCTCTTCGCCGAACTCGCCAATGATCACATTGTCGGCGGTGTAGATTCTCAGCGGTTGCTTGGGCCGGTAGTCCGACAGGGCGGAAATGTCAGGCAAATTGGGATAAGCCACAGCCAGGGCAACCGCCAAAAATATGGCCAGGCCGGCCAGGCCCGCCAGCACCAGTCCGAGGCCTCCGAGAAAAAGCCTTGCAGTCGTGCGCTGCCAGCTCGAAGGCCGCGCGGGGCGGGATTTGGAGCGGCTGTCAGGTGTCTGTGCAGTAGATGGCATCGAGGTCAATCAGTAAGGTCGCATCCGCATTATAAAAATTCCCGACGTTAAAACCGGGCCAGTCAATGTAAGGAAAGCACGTCGTTACTTCATAAGCTGGATTCTTACATGCGAAGAATCCCTCAAATTTGTCAGATTTTGGCAACGCACATCTTTTTTTGGTATTTAAAAGACGTTACTCATCAACAGGGTTGCTGCTAACATTCGTAAAATTTTTAAGCAAACAGGTTACACAGTAGCCACACATCCGGGGGCTTCCTTGATCTCATTGGGATCGCTATTCAATCGGCAGCAAGCGCCCTTGCTGGGTGTGGACATCAGCTCATCAAGTATCACACTCGTTGAGGTCAGTCTGGACAAGTCCGGCAACCTGACTCTGGATCGCTGCGCGATCGAGCCTCTTGATGCCGGCTGTGTTACTGACGGAAACATCGAAAAATTTGATGAAGTTGCTGAAGTGCTTCGCCGGGTTGTTAAAAAAAGCGGTACGCGCACCAAAAATGTTGCCATGGCATTGCCGCCTTCAGCGGTGATCAGCAAAAAGATCATTTTGCCGGGCGGCCTGAGCGACAACGAGCTGGAAATCCAGGTGGAATCGGAAGCCAACAAATACATTCCGTTTTCACTCGACGATGTCAGTCTCGATTTTTGCGTGCTGGGGCCAAGCGCCACCTCCAGCGGCGATGTGGAAGTGCTGATTGCCGCTTCCCGCAAGGAAAAGGTCCAGGACCGGCAGGGCCTGGCCGAGGCCGCCGGCCTCAAGCCGGTGGTGGTGGATGTCGAGTCCTACGCATCTCGCGCCGCCACGGCGCGCCTGATTGCCACCATGCCCAACCAGGGCCGGGACACCCTGGTCGCCCTGTTTGAGATTGGCTCGGTCGCCACCAGCTTGCAGGTCATACGGAATGACGAGGTGCTGTACGAGCGTGACCAGGCTTTCGGCGGCGCCCAACTGACGCAGCTGATCGTGCGGCAGTACGGCTTTTCACTTGACGAGGCAGAGGCCAAAAAACGCAGCGGCGAATTGCCGGACGACTACGCATCCACCCTGCTAAAGCCGTTTGTTGAAAGCCTGACCTTGGAAATTGGCCGGGCGCTGCAATTTTTCTTCACCAGCACGCCCCACAACCGGGTCGATTACGTCATGCTGGCCGGCGGTTCCTCCTCGCTGAACGGACTGACCGAGGCGGTCACGCGGCAGACTTCCTTTGCCTGCCAGCTGGCCAATCCGTTTGATGGAATGCACATCGGCAGCGGCGTGATGGAAAGCAAAATGCGGCGCGACGCGCCGAGCTACCTGACCGCTTGCGGCTTGGCATTGCGAAGGTTTTCACAGTGATCTTGATCAACCTGCTGCCGCACCGCGAAGCGGCCCGCAAGCTGCGGCGCGAAGTCTTCTTTGTTACCCTGGGCCTGGCCGCGCTGGCCGGACTGCTGGTTTGCAGCATCCTGTACTACTGGTATTTGACCCAGATTGAGGGCCAGCGCGGGAGAAACACTTTTTTGCAGTCCGAAATCACGCGCCTGGATGTGCAGATCAAGGACATCGCCACGCTGCAGGCAGAAATCACCTCGCTCAAGGCGCGCCAGACAGCGGTCGAGGATTTGCAGGGCAACCGCAACCTGCCGGTTTACCTGTTGAGCGAACTGGCCAGGCAGCTTCCTGACGGGGTGTACATCAACAGCTTGAAGCAGGAAAACCAGGTGATTTTGATCACCGGCATTGCCCAGTCCAACGAACGGGTGTCAGAGCTTTTGCGCAATCTTTCCAACAACAGCCCCTGGCTGTCCAAGCCCGAACTGGTCGAAATCACCGCCGGAACCGTCACGCTGAGTCAGCGCGACCAGCGCCGGGTGTCGAATTTTTCGATGCGGATGGAAATCAAACGCGCCGCTGCCCAAAAAGAAGCCGTGGCGTCATCGCCGGCTGCGGGCAAGACATGAGGCGGCCGGCGAACTGATCATGGCAAAAAATTCCCGAACCTCTAGCGATTTCTCGGCCTTTCAAAGCCGTGTCCGAAACCAGTTTACTGGCCTGGACACCAACGACCCGTCGTCCTGGCCGCCTGTTCCGCGTTTTCTCCTGTGCGCGGCTGTGACAGCCGCCGTTGTGGTGGCCCTGTGGTTTGTCTGGCTGAGCGCCGTCGACGACGAGCTGACGGCTGAAAAGGCCAAGGAAGTTCAGCTCAGGCAGGCCTACACCGGAAAGCTGGCGCAGGCCGTGAACCTGGAAACGCTGAAAAAGCAGCGCGAGCAGGTCCAGCAGTATGTGACGCAGCTTGAAAAGCAGCTGCCCAGCAAAGCCGAGATGGATGCCTTGCTGTCCGACATCAACCAGGCCGGTCTGGGCCGCAGCCTGCAGTTCGAGCTGTTTCGACCCGGCCAGGTGATTGTGCGGGACTATTACGCCGAATTGCCCATCGCCGTGCGGGTCACCGGCCGCTACCATGACATGGGCTCGTTTGCCGCCGACATTGCCAACCTGTCCCGCATCGTGACCCTGAACAACATGGCCATAGTGCCCGCCAAGGATGGCAACCTGGTCATGGACGCCACCGCAAAAACCTTCCGCTACCTCGATCCGGAAGAAGTTGCCCTGAATCGCAAAAATGCCGCAGCCAGCGGGGTCAAAAAATGAGCGTCCGGTCACACGGTCCTGCCATGGCGATGGCGCTTGGTTTGCTGTGCCTTGCCGGCTGCGGCTCGCCTGAGCAGGAAGAACTGCAGCAGTGGATGAATGCCGAGCGCAATGCGACCCGGCCAAAGATCACGGTCTTGCAGCCGCCCACCAAATTCACCCCCCAGACCTATGGCCAGGAAGGCTTGATCGAGCCCTTCAGCAACCAAAAACTGGTGCAGGCCCTCAAGCGCGATTCCAGCGAAGCCACCGCCAACGCGGCGTTGATCGCGCCCGAGCTGAGCCGCCGCAAGGAGCCGCTGGAGGCCATGCCGCTGGACGCCGTGGCGATGGTCGGCAGCCTGACGAAAGCCGGGCGACCGGTGGCGCTGGTGCGGGTGGACAACCTGATCTACCAGGTTCGGGTCGGCAACTACCTGGGCCAAAACTATGGCCGGATTACTGCGGTGACTGAAGCCAGTGTCGCATTGCGTGAAATCGTGCAGGACGCAGCCGGTGAGTGGACAGAGCGTCCGGCGACTTTACAGCTTCAAGAGAGAACGAAATGAACAAGCAGACCGCAAAATTGGCAGCCCAGGCAAGCGCGCAAGAAAGTCTGCCACGTTTGCTGGAGCGGGCGCTGCGCGGCGCGCTGTTCGGCCTGGTGCTGCTGGCCAGTGCCGTTCCGCTGCTGGCGCAGGCAGAAAACTCGATTCAGGCCGTTTCCGGTTCGGTGCAGGGCGGCCAGGAAGTCATCCGGATCGATCTGGCCGAGCCCCTGAGCGCTGTTCCTGCGGGTTTCAGCATTCAGTCGCCCGCCCGCATCGCACTCGATTTTCAGGGCGTTGGCAATGCCATAGGGCGCTCGGCCATCGAGATCAACCTGGGCAACATGCGCTCGGCCAATGTGATCCAGGCCGGCGAGCGCACCCGGGTGGTGCTTAATTTGAAGACGCCCACAGCCTACAAGGCTGAACTGCAGGGCAAGTCATTGCTGATCGTGCTCGATTCCCAGGCGGCGACAGCGCCCTCGGTGGCCGTGGCGCCCGTATTTTCAGAAAGCCGCAACCGCGACACGCTGCCCTTGAGAGACATCGACTTTCGCCGGGGCCCGGACAACTCCGGCCGCATCGTGGTGGCCCTGCCCAACAACGACGTCGGTGTCGACATTCGCCAGCAGGGCAAAACAGTGGTCGTCGAGTTCTTGAAAACCGCATTGCCCGAAGGGCTGCGCCGCCGGCTCGATGTCACCGACTTTGGCACGCCGGTGCAAACCGTGACCACCTCCCAGGTGGGCGACAAGGTTCGCATGGTGGTGGAGCCGACGGGCCAGTGGGAGCAAAGCGCCTACCAGAGCGACAACCAGTTCGTGCTCGAAGTGCGCGCCCAAAAAGTCGACCCCGACAAGCTGACGCAGGGCACGGGCTTTAACGGCGAAAAACTTTCCCTGAACTTTCAAAACATCGAAATTCGCTCGCTTCTCCAGGTGATTGCCGATTTCACCAATTTCAATGTGGTGACTTCCGACACAGTCACCGGATCGGTCACCCTGCGCCTGAAAGACGTGCCCTGGGACCAGGCGCTGGACATCATCCTGCAGGCGAAAAGCCTGGGAATGCGCAAGACAGGCAATGTGCTCTTGATTGCGCCCAAAGACGAACTTGCCGCCAAGGACAAGCAGGAGCTGGAGTCGCGCGTCGCCATCCAGAGCCTGGAGGCGGTGCGCACCCAGTCCTTTCAGATCAACTATGCCAAGGCCAGTGAAATTGCGGCGCAGATATCGGCAGGCGGCGCCGCGCCGACGGCCGCTCGCATACTGTCCAGCCGGGGCAGCGTGATTGCCGAGCCGCGCACCAACCAGCTGTTTGTCACCGACATTCCTTCCCGGCTGGAGCAGGTGCAGAGCTTTATCGGCAAGCTCGACATTGCGGTGCGCCAGGTGCTGATCGAAGCGCGGATTGTCGAGGCGTCAGACACCTTCGGCCGGTCCCTGGGTGTCCGCCTGGGCGGCGGCCAGATCGGCCCCGCAGGCGCCTTCACCAGCGGCAACACCAATGCTGCCGCTGGAACCAGCTACAGCAGCACGCCGGGCGCCAATACCTCGGGCAACTTCGTCAATTTGCCGGCCTCGGCCCTGGGCGTTGCCAACGCTGCCGCGTCGTTCGCGGTGTCTATTTTCAACGCCTCGGCCAACCGCTTTCTGAACCTGGAGCTTTCTGCGCTGGAGGCCGACGGCAAGGGCAAGATTGTCTCGAGCCCGCGCGTCGTGACAGCCGACCAGGTCAAGGCGCTGATCGAGCAGGGCACCGAGTTTCCGTACCAGATCGCCACGTCCAGCGGCGCCACGTCACTGGCCTTTCGCAAGGCCAATTTAAAGCTCGAAGTGACGCCGCAAATCACCCCCGAAGGCAACATCATCCTCAACCTGGATGTGAACAAGGACAGCCGCGGCGAAACAACCGCCGCCGGCATTGCGATCGACACCAAGCACATCCAGACCCAGGTGCTGGTCGAAAACGGCGGCACGGTGGTCATTGGCGGCATCTTCACGCTCGAAGAAACCAACAATGAAACAAAAGTTCCCCTGCTCGGCGACGTGCCCTATCTGGGCAACCTGTTCAAAAGCCGCACGCGCAACTCCCGAAAGCAGGAGATGCTGGTGTTCATCACGCCGAAGATGATCACGGACCGGGCGGCTGTGCGGTAGGTTGAATTTATTTGCCGAAGTTTCGAAAGAGTGAAATGAAGTTGTTTAAATGCTTGTTGGTGGCTGGCTTGGCGATTGTGTTGGCGG
>JACMQR010000336.1 GCA_014376885.1 Polaromonas sp. | reverse complement strand
CAAGTCCCTCGTTTTGGCAGCTGTCGTTGCCGCTCTCGCCCTGGCAGCCTGCGGTAAAAAAGAAGAAGCTGCTGCGCCTGCGCCAGCTCCTTCGGTGGTGGTGGTTCCGGCCCCGGCTGAAACCCCGTCGGCCACTGCCGCTGCTGCTGCTGCCACGGGCGCTGCCTCGTCGGCTGTCGATGCTGCCAAAAGCGCATCTTCTGCTGCTGACTCTGCCGCATCGGCTGCTTCCGGCGCTGCCAAGTAAGTTTTCGGACCTACTAAAAAAGCCGCCCTCGGGCGGCTTTTTTCATGGGGCGAGCGCTGGCTGCGCCGCTGTTGGCGGTCCCCCGGCCAGGCCGGTTTCCAGCCCGTCCTCAAGCCTGCAGCCAGGGTGTGCCGCTGCTCGCGTCAGCCAGCACAATCTCGCTGCCATGGCAGCCCAGGGCAGCGGACAGCGCCTGCCGAACCAGCTCGGGCCGGTTATTCTGGGCGCTCAGGTGGGCGGCCACCAGATGCCTGAGGCCGCCGTGCATGAGGGCGCTTGCCATCCCGGCGGCGGCGGCATTCGACAGATGACCGAAATCGCCGCCCACCCGGCGTTTGAGGAAAGGCGGGTAAGCCGACTGGTTCAGCAGTTCGGTGTCATGGTTGGACTCGAGCAGCAGGGCATGGCAGGACTGCAAATGGCCCATCACCTGCGGCGTTGCATGGCCCAGGTCGGTCACGATGCCGAGCTTTGCCGAGCCGTCGGTGCAGCTGAGCTGCAATGGCTCGCGGGCATCATGGGGAACCGTGAACGGCATCACCTCCAGGCCGCCAAGGTCAATCGCCTGGCCATCGGCTGCACTGCGCAGCAAGCCATCGAAGTCAGGCATGCCCATGGCGGCGAAGGTGCCCCGGCTCATCCAGACCGGGATCCGCTGGCGCAGCGCCAGGGCGCGCACGCAACCCACATGGTCGCCGTGCTCATGGGTGATGAAAACCGCGTCGATGTCGTCCAGTTGCAAACCTGCCTCGGCCAGCCGCAGCGCCAGCTGCCGGATGCCCAGCCCGCAGTCGACCAGCAGGCGAAACGGTATCAGGCCGCCAGCCTCGACCAGCGTGGCGTTGCCCTTGCTCCCGCTGCCCAGGCTTTTGAATCGAATTGCCACAAAACTCTGCCGCGCAGCCGGTCAAGCCACCGGGCGCTACTTCAGGTCGTCGGCAATCACCTGGACAATGCGCTGGGCATTGGCAGACGATTCAGGCGCGCCCTGGCCGTTCAGGACCGACACCGTGGTCTTTTCGCCTTCGCTTTTGACGGCAATGCGGTACTTCAGCGGCGCCAGCGCGGCGGCCGGGCTGCTGAACAGCTTGTTGAAAAATCCCGGCTCGGCTTTGTTGGCGCTCGGCTCGACATAGCGCACAAAGTAGGTGCCCTGGCTGCGATCGCGGTCTTCAACGGTAAAGCCGGTGCGGTCCAGCGCCAGGCCGACACGGCGCCAGGCGCGCTCGAAGCCTTCGTCGATCTGCACCACCGGCAGGCTGCCGAGCAGCGCGACGCGCGAGCTTTTCTGCACTGCGCCAGCGGCCACCAGCACCTTGGACTGCTCCTGTGTCACGCCCAGCCTGACCATCATGCGGCGCAGGAACTCCGCTTCCAGTTCAGGGTCGGTGGCGCGTGGCTGCCACACCGTGCTGTCGCCCGACGCGGCCGTGCCGGCCTTGGCGCCGGTGATCACTTCTTCCATGCCGCGGTGGCTGACGTAGATTTCGGTGCCGCCATCGGGTCGGCGCTCCAGGCGGGTGCGGAACTTGTCGCGCTCGCCGGTGGAGTAAAGGCTGTCGAACACCTTGCCCAGCGCCGTGCGGATGAAATCCTGCGGCACCTTGGCGCGGTTTTCGGCATAGTCGGTTTCCATGATGCCGAGGTTCTCCTGGTCCTGCGCCAGCAAAAATCCGCTTTCCAGCCAGAAATCGCGCACCGGGGTCCAGAGTTTGTCAGCCGGGCGGTTGACCACCAGCCAGCGCTGGTTGCCCGAGCGCTCGATGCGCACATCGCCCACGGCGCTGGCCGCCGTGCCAACCGCCTGGCTGGGCTGGGCGACCTGGAAGCTGCTGGCGCTGACCGCCGTGCCCGGCACCACATAGCGGGTATCCCGGCTGAGCTGGGTCAGGTCCGGCGGCACGTCGAGCGACGGCCCCTTGGCGCCGCTGGACTTGTAGTCGACCCGTTCGCCGTCCATGGTGTCCCGAAGGGTCGAGCAGCCCGGCAGCAGGCAGCTGGCCGCCAGCGCGGAAATGGCGATCGCGGCGCGGACCTGGCGTGCGCCGCTGGGCTGGGTTGAGCTTGGCAATGTCTTCACAGGGTATCCTTAAAAGTCAGATCAGGCCGCAAGCACGCAATGCGTCCTCGACGGCGGCTTCGTTGCTTGGCTCCAGCGGTGTCATGGGCAGGCGCAGCGTGTTGCCGCACAGCCCCAGCCGCGCCATCGCCCATTTCACCGGAATCGGATTGGCCTCGATGAACAGGTTGCGGTGCAGCGGCATGAGCTTGAACTGCAGCGCCATGGCGCGCCCGACATCGCCGGCCAGGGCGGCCCGGCACAGCTCGTGCATCAGCCGGGGCGCGACGTTGGCGGTCACGCTGATGTTGCCCTGGCCGCCGCACAGCATCAAGGCCACGGCGGTCGGGTCATCGCCCGAATAGACAGCAAATCCCTCGGGCACGTCCCGGATCAGCCACTGCGCGCGCTCGATGTTGCCGGTGGCTTCCTTGATGCCGACAATGCCGGGGACTTCGGTCAGGCGCAGCACGGTGGCGTGCGCCATGTCGGCCACGGTTCGGCCGGGCACGTTGTAGAGCACGATGGGCAGGTCGCCCACCGCCTCGGCAATCGCCCTGAAGTGCAGGTACTGGCCTTGCTGGGTCGGCTTGTTGTAGTAGGGAACGACCTGCAGCTGGCAGTCGGCACCCACCTGCCGGGCGAATTTCGCCAGCTCGATGGCCTCGGCGGTGGAGTTGGCGCCGCAGCCGGCCATGATCGGCACCCGTTTGGCAGCCTGCTCGACCGCCACGCGGATGATCTCGCAATGCTCCTGGACATTCACCGTGGGCGACTCGCCGGTCGTGCCGACAACGCCGATGCAGTCGGTGCCCTCGGCAATGTGCCAGTCCACCAGTTTGCGCAGGGCAGGGTAGTCCACGCTGCCGTCGTCATGCAATGGGGTTGCCAGGGCCACAATGCTGCCAGTAATTGGGTTCATGTCGTGCTTGT
>JACMQR010000335.1 GCA_014376885.1 Polaromonas sp. | reverse complement strand
CTACAAAAGATTTGCTTAGATAGAGGCCTGTCTGTGCGGCTTGAACCCCTGCTGGGCAGCGTGGGACAACCCGGGCGCTTGCAGGTGCTGTGCCGAACCTGGAAGCCCGATACCGTCTACCACGCCGCCGCCTACAAGCATGTGCCGCTGGTGGAGCACAACCCGGCCGAGGGTGTGAAAAACAATGTCCTGGGCACCTGGATCGCCGCCAAGGTAGCTGTTGAGCAGGGTGTAAGCGATTTTGTTCTGATCAGCACCGACAAGGCCGTGCGTCCGACTAATGTGATGGGTGCCAGTAAGCGCCTAGCCGAAATGGTGCTGCAGGCGCTGGCGGCAACATCGGCGGGACAGGGGCATGAGCAGGGGCGGAGAACCCGCTTTTCGATGGTGCGCTTTGGCAATGTGCTGGGTTCCTCGGGTTCGGTGGTACCGCTGTTTCGCAAGCAGATCAAGAACGGTGGCCCAATCACGCTGACGCACGCCGACATCACCCGCTATTTCATGACCATCCCCGAGGCCGCCCAGCTGGTGCTGCAGGCCGGCGCCATGGCCCAGGGCGGCGATGTGTTTGTGCTGGACATGGGCGAGCCACTGAAGATTGTCGACCTGGCCCGGCGCATGGCGCAGCTGGCCGGCCTGAGCCTGCGGGACGAGAACCGTCCGGATGGCGACATCGAAATCAGGATCACCGGCCTGCGCCCCGGAGAAAAGCTCTATGAGGAGCTGCTCATCGGCGACAACCCCGAGAAAACGGCGCACCAGCGGATCATGAAGGCGCATGAGGATTTCGTTCCCTGGCCAGAACTCGCGCCCATCCTGGTGGACCTGCGCCATGCCGCCACTGTCAACAATGCGCTGGTGATGCGCACCATCTTGCTCCGGCTGGTGCATGGCTACGCGCCGCAGGCCTGCGCCATCGACCTCGGCAAGGCGCCGCTGGTCAGGGCGGCATGACGGCCTGACGGAGCGCCCCGGTTTGGTCCGCGCCGGGACGGTGTTTCCCGCCCGGGCCATCAGCTCGGTCGGGCCGCGACGCCCATGCGGCACAATTTGCAGATTCCTTCACTCACCTGCCATGACGCCATGACCCAGCCCGCCTTCCCCCCCGACCCTGACCTGTCCCACATCGGACCGCGCGACCAGGCCGAAATCCTGGCCCAGGCGCTGCCCTACATCCGCAAATTCCACGGCAAGACGCTGGTCATCAAGTACGGCGGCAACGCCATGACCGACCCGGCGCTGCAGGCCGACTTTGCCGAGGACGTGGTGCTGCTGAAATTGGTCGGCATGAACCCGGTGGTGGTGCACGGCGGCGGCCCGCAGATCGAGATGGCGCTCAACCGCCTGGGCAAGAAGGGCCACTTCATCCAGGGCATGCGCGTGACCGACGAGGAAACCATGGAAGTCGTCGAGTGGGTGCTGGCCGGCCAGGTGCAGCAGGACATCGTCGGCCTGATCAACCAGGCCGGCGGCAAGGCGGTCGGCCTGACCGGGCGCGACGGCGGCATGATCCGGGCGAAAAAGCTGCAGATGCCCGACAAGGACGACCCGGCGCGCGCGCACGACCTGGGTTTTGTCGGCGACATCGTCAGCATTGACCCCAGCGTCGTCGAGGCGCTGCAGGACGACGCGTTCATTCCGGTCATCAGCCCGATCGGCTTTGGCGAAAACAACGAAAGCTACAACATCAACGCCGACCTGGTGGCGGGCAAGCTGGCCACCGTGCTGAAGGCCGAAAAGCTGGTGCTGCTGACGAACATTCCCGGGGTGCTGAACAAGGCCGGTGAGCTGCTGACCGACCTGACGGCGCGCGAGATCGACGGCTTGTTTGCCGACGGCACGATCTCGGGCGGCATGCTGCCCAAGATCGAAGGCGCGCTGGATGCCGCCAAAAGCGGGGTGAATGCGGTCCACATCATCGACGGCCGGGTGCCGCATGCGCTGCTGCTGGAAATCCTGACCGACAAGGCCTACGGCACGATGATCCGCTCGCACTGAGCGCCCGCCGGGCGCGCGCTCAGAGCGTCACGCCCACCGTGGCGGCGGCCTGGGTGATCTCCTGCCAGGTCAGGTCGTCCACCTCGATCCCGTCCTGCTCGCGCTGCAGGCGGGCGGCGCGCTCGGGCTCGCCGGCAATCTGCACCGCGTCAAAGCCGTCGGCGGGCGGGCTCTGGCGCAGCCAGTCGACAAAGGCAAGCGCTTCCGCGTTAAAGGGCGCCAGGGTGCCCAGCCGGGCCGGATCGATCAGGATGGTGAGCATGCTGTTGATGACCGCGCGGCTGCGCCCGGCCGGCTGGTGCCAGGTGCCGCCGCCGGTCAGCGCGCCGCCCAGCAACTCGCAGGCCACCGCCAGGCCGTAGCCCTTGTGCTCGCCAAACGGCATCAAGGCACCAAAAAATCCGTTCGCCTGCGGCACCACGACCACGCCGGGGTCGGTGGTCGGCTGGCCGTGGGCGTCGATCAGCAGGCCGGGCGCCACCTGCTTGCCCTGGTTGTGCGCGACACGCATCTTGCCCTGGGCGACGCGGCTGGTGGCGAAGTCAAGAATGAAATGCGCCCCCACGCTTGCCACTTCGTGTGCTGCGCTGCCCCCCGGGGGGGCTGCTGCGCCTGCGGTCTGGCCAAGCCAGTCCCGCAGCCCCTGCTGGCTGGGCCCTGCCTCCGCGCTTTGCCTGTTGAGCGGAATGCCGATGCAGCACGGGTTGGTGCCAAAGCGCCCGTCCGTGCCGCCCCAGGGCGCGACCACCGGGCGCGACTTGACATTGACGAAATGGATCGACACCAGCCCCCGGGCCACGGCCATCTCGGCAAAGTGGCCGATGCGCCCCAGGTGGTGCGATTCGGCCAGCGCCATGATGCAGCTGCCGTGCGCCTGGGCGCGGGCGATGCCCAGCGCCATCGCCTGCTCGCCAACCACCTGGCCGTAGCCGCGCTGGCCGTTCAGGGTCAGCAGGCTGCCGGCGTCGAGCACCACCTGCACGCCGGCGTTGGGCAGCAAGCCGCCTTCGAGCACCGCCTCGACATAGCGCGGCAGCATGCCCACGCCATGCGAATCATGGCCACTCAGGTTGGCCATGACCAGGTTGGCGGCAACTTTTTCAGCTTCTTTGGCCATGCTGCCTGATGCTATCAAAACAGAAGCTATCTGGGCTCGCAGCACTTGCGCGTGAATGGTTTTTGGCATGATTTTTACCGGTGGGGTTCGCTGTCGTTGGCGCGCTGGCGTAAAGCTGGGAAAGCCGCTTCGGGTGGCACGACATCGTCTTGCTTCGGGCCTGGCCCTGGCCGGCCAACCCGGCCGCAACCAGCCGCCATGACCAGCGTCATCATGCCGCAGATGCCAACGTGGCGCCGGCCGCTGCGGCCGCCACGGCCCAGCTCCCGAACCGGCCCGCTTGGCAGGGTCCGGCCCGCCCTTGAGCCCGCCGGTCCGCCACGGACGGCCGGGTCCGTGACGGCAGCCAACTGGGTGCCAAAAAGGCGCCAGGTGCTCTCCAGCAGGGTATAGTCTGCTATGGTTTTAAGTATTTTAAGGGTCAGATGAGGGTGTCTGGCCGCTCACGCTGTTGCCAGAGGGGAAGGGCGGCAAGGTACGCTTGCAGGTCCGGCCCATTCCAGGGGCGCTGCCCGGGATGCCGGCCAGCGCCGAAGCCGCTGCGGTCGTCGGTCCGGCGCAGGACGGCGGCATGACGGTTTGACCTCTCCACCAAACAAGGAAAAAGCATGAAACTCGTTCGCTACGGTATCCCCGGCCAGGAAAAGCCCGGACTCATCGATGTCCAGGGCCGGCTGCGCGACCTGAGCGGCGTCATCAGCGACATCGGCCCCGGCCAGCTTGGCGATGACGCGCGGGCTGCGCTGCGCCGGCTGGCCGCCGCCGACCTGCCGGAGGACCAAGGCGCGCCGCGCCTGGGCAGTCCGCTGGCGGGCGTCGGCAAGTTCATCGCCATCGGCCTGAACTACGCCGCCCATGCGGCCGAGGCCGGCTTGCCCATTCCGGCCGAGCCGATCGTGTTCATGAAGGCCACCAGCTGCATCCAGGGGCCCGACGACCCGGTCATGCTGCCGCGGGATTCGCTCAAGACCGACTGGGAGG
>JACMQR010000334.1 GCA_014376885.1 Polaromonas sp. | reverse complement strand
TCGACCACGTCGCTGCCCGACACAACCTTGCCGAACACGGCGTAACCCCAGCCCGAGGCGTTCTGGCCGGTGTGGTTCAAAAAGCCGTTGTTGCCGACATTGATGAAAAATTGCGAACTGGCCGAATGCGGCGCGTTGGTGCGGGCCATGGCGACGGTGTACATGTCGTTCTTTAATCCGTTGGTCGCTTCGTTCTCGATCTCGCCGTCGGTCGGCTTTTGCGCCATGCCGACGGCAAAGCCGCCGCCCTGCACCATGAAGCCCGGAATCACGCGGTGAAACACGGTGCCGTCGTAATGGCCCTTGCTGACATAGCTCAGGAAGTTGGCAACCGACTTGGGCGCCTTGTCGGCGTCGAGTTCCAGGGTGATGACGCCGTGCTGGGCGATGTGCAGCTCTACTTTCGGATTGCTCATGAAAATGTCCTTAAAAAAACGGGTTAGTTGACGAGGGTTGCGGATTTGATCACGACCGGCGTTTTCGGCACGTCCGAGGGGAACGGGCCGCCGCTGCCGGTGGGCACGGCCTTGATCTTGTTGACCACGTCCATGCCACTGACGACCTTGCCGAACACGGTGTAGCCGGGGGCCTGGGCGCTGGGGTTGAGGAAATCATTGTCTTTCACATTGATGAAAAACTGCGACGAGGCCGAATCGGGGTCGTTGGTGCGAGCCATGGCCAGCGTGCCGACGACGTTTTTCGGACCGCCCTTGGCCAGCGCCTCGCGGCCTTCATGCACCACCGGCGCGCGGGTTTTTTTCTCGGCGTAAAGCGTGTCGTAGCCGCCGCCCTGCACCATGAAGTTGCCAATCACGCGGTGAAAGACGGTGCCGTCGTAATGCTTGTCCTTGACATACTGAAGAAAATTTGCCACTGTTTTTGGTGCCTTGTCAGGATAGACCTCGACGACGAAATCGCCCTCGCTGGTGGCGAATTTGACCTTGGGCGCGGCCGGTTCGGCGGCCAGGGCCAGCCCGGCGCTCAGGCTCAGGGCGGCCAGCAGGGCAGCGCGGCGGCGCGTAAAAAGAAGGGAAAGCAAGCGGGCAGGTTTCATCGGGAAGTCCTTTTCAAACGGTCAGGAAGGTCAGGGCGCTTTGGCCGGCGGCGCGGCCTTGGCGGCGGCGGGCGCCAGCAGCTGGCCCAGCAGCGCCAGCTTGGGCGCCAGGCCAGCGTTGCCGGCGCCCAGCTGCTGCGCCCGGCTGTAGGACTGGCTGGCCAGCCGGGCCTGGATGTCGCCCAGGTTTTCATGGGCGACGGCATAGCCGGGGTTTAGCCGCACGGCCATCTCCAGGCTGTCGCGGGCTTTGTCGAACTGGCTTTGCCCGGCATACAGCACCGCCAGGTTGTTGTACGGCTCGGGCAATTCCGGGTAGTCCTGAGTGATCTGCACAAAGATGGCAATCGCCTGGGCGGTGTCACCGGCCTGGCTCTGGATCACGCCTTTGAGAAAGCGCATTTGCGGGTCGCGCGGCTTGGCCGCCAGGTAGCTGTCGGCGCGCGCCAGGGCCTGGGGGAACTGGCGGGCGCCGAGCAGGCGGTTCACCTCGGTGTAGTCATCGGCCTGCGCGGCGGCCGCGCCCAGCAGGCCCAGCAGGCCCAGCAGCAAACCGGCCAGCAGCCGGCGCGACAGCAAAAAAGCAAGGAAAGGAAAGGCTCGCAGGGTCATGAAGAGTCTCGCCGTGGGTAAAAATTTTTCCAAAGTTGCACGCCCGCTGCCGCCTTAAAAAATGCCTTTGAAGCGGCACTGCAGCAGTCTGGTTGCCGTCTGGCCTGGATCGGCGGTGCACCGGCCGGAGCGGTCTGGATATACTTTTTAATTCTAGCCGAGGGGGTTATAGTCCCCTTCGGCCTGTGGCTGATGCCGAAACCCGCATCGCCGGCTGCACTGCTTTCGCTGCCGCCTCATCGCCGCCCGTGACGCCTGGGCGCAGGGCCTGATACTTTTCTTTTTTCTTACATTTTTTGGCCGATTTGCGCCAGATTACGCCGCCAGACAATTTCCATGAGCCTTCGCATTTACAACACCCTGCTGCGCGCGGTGGAAGATTTTTCCCCTCTTGTTCCCGGCCAGGTCCGCATGTATGTTTGCGGCATGACGATCTACGACCTGTGCCACATCGGCCACGCCCGGATGATGATGGCCTTCGATGTGGCCCAGCGCTGGCTCAAGGCAAGCGGCTACCAGGTCACCTATGTGCGCAACATCACCGACATCGACGACAAGATCATCAAGCGGGCGGTGGAGCGCGGCATCACCATCCGGGCGCTGACCGACGAGATGATTGACGCCATGCACCAGGACATCGGCGCGCTGAACATCGAGCCGCCCACGCTGGAGCCGCGCGCAACCGACTACGTGCCGCAGATGCTCGACATGATCAGCGTGCTCGAAGCCAAGGGCCTGGCCTACCGGGGGTCCAGCGGCGACATGAATTTTGCGGTGCGCAAGTTTCCCGGCTACGGCAAGCTCTCTGGCAAGTCGCTCGACGAGCTGCGCGCCGGCGAGCGCGTGGCGGTGCTCGCGGGCAAGGACGACCCGCTGGACTTCGTGCTGTGGAAATCAGCCAAGGACAGCGAGCCGGACGACGCCAAATGGGACAGCGCGGCGCTGGGCCACGACTATGGCCGGGGCCGGCCGGGCTGGCACATCGAGTGCTCGGCCATGAGCTGCGCCACCCTGGGCGAAACCTTCGACATCCACGGCGGCGGCGCCGACCTGCAGTTTCCGCACCATGAAAACGAGATTGCCCAGAGCGAAGCGGCCCACGGCAAGCCGCTGGCCAATTACTGGATGCACAACGGCTTCGTGCGCGTGGACAACGAGAAGATGTCCAAGTCGCTGGGCAACTTCTTCACCATCCGCGAGGTTCTGGCCCGCTACGACGCTGAAACGGTGCGGTTTTTCATTTTGCGCGCGCACTACCGCAGCGCCCTGAACTACAGCGATGCCCACCTGGACGATGCCCGGGCCGCCCTCAGGCGGTTGTACACCGCGCTGAACCTGGCGCCGCCGGCCGCCGCTACAGTCGACTGGGCCGATCCGGCGGCTGCCCGGTTCAAGGCGGCGATGGACGACGACTTCGGCACGCCCGAGGCGGTGGCGGTGCTGTTCGAGCTGGCCGGCGAGGTCAACCGCAGCGGCTCTGCCGAACGCGCCGGCCTGCTCAAAAGCCTGGGCGCCTGCCTGGGGCTGCTGCAGGGCGACCCGTCGGCCCATCTGCAGGCCGGCGCCGGCCTGGGCGATGCCGCCATTGGGCAGCTGATCGCCGAACGCGCCCAGGCCAAGCAGGCCAAAGATTTCGCGCTGGCCGACCGCATCCGCAGCGGGTTGCTGGCGCAAGGCATCGTGCTGAAAGACTCGCCCCAGGGAACGACCTGGGAGGTGAAATTATGAAAACCGTCATTGTTACAAGACTTTTAGGCCGCTTGCGCTTGTCCGGTATGTGTGAGCAGCTATGAAAATAATAGTAAAAGAAGACCGGGTGGACTCCTTGCCTGACGAGCCAGCCAGTGCGGCGGGCGCTCAAGCGCCGGCGGTGGTCGTGCCGCCGTACTGGTTTGACGCCTGCCGGCATCTGGTCAAGAAGGACCGGGTCATGAAGCGGCTGATTCCGCAGTTCGGCAACAGCTGCATCCAGTCGCGCGGCGACGCCTTCAGCACCCTGGCGCGCAGCATCGTCGGCCAGCAGATTTCGGTCAAGGCGGCGCAAACCGTCTGGCACCGCTTTGCCGCCCTGCCGGCCGAGATGACGCCGGCCCATGTGCTGCGGCTCAAGGTGGACGACATGCGCGGCGCCGGCCTGAGCGCGCGCAAGGTCGAGTACCTGGTCGACCTGTCGATCCATTTCGACGCTGGCCAGGTGCATGTGCAGGACTGGCAGGCCATGGACGACGAGACCATCATTGCCGAGCTGGTCGCCATTCGCGGCATCGGCCGCTGGACGGCCGAGATGTTTTTGATGTTTTACCTGACCCGGCCCAATGTGCTGCCGCTGGACGACGTTGGCCTGATCAAGGGCATCAGCCACAACTATTTTTCCGGCGAGTCGGTCAGCCGCAGCGACGCCCGGGAGGTCGCGGCCGCCTGGGCGCCTTACTGCAGCGTGGCGACTTGGTATATTTGGCGCTCGCTGGACGCCAAGGCAGCGCCTGCGGCCTGACGCACAGCGCGCGCCGTGACACGATTGAAAAAAGCCTGAGGACACCATGGCCAAAAAGACATTTCTCGATTTCGAGCAGCCGATTGCAGACCTCGAAGAAAAAATTGAAGAGCTGCGCTATGTGCAAACCGAGTCGGCTGTCGACATTTCCGACGAAATCGAGCAGCTGGCCAAAAAAAGCCAGCAACTGACGAAAGACATCTACAGCGTTTTGAGCCCGTGGCAGATCACCAAGATCGCCCGGCACACCGAGCGGCCCTACACGCTGGACTACCTGCGCGACATATTCACCGACTTTGTCGAGCTGCACGGCGACCGGCATTTCGCCGACGACCTGAGCATCGTCGGCGGCCTGGCCCGGTTCAATGGCAGCGCCTGCGTGGTGCTGGGTCACCAGAAGGGCCGCGACACCAAGGAGCGCGGCCTGCGCAATTTCGGCATGAGCAAGCCCGAAGGCTACCGCAAGGCATTGCGCCTGATGAAGACGGCGGAAAAATTCAAGCTGCCGGTGTTCACCTTTGTCGACACGCCCGGCGCCTATCCGGGCATCGAGGCCGAAGAGCGCGGCCAGTCCGAAGCCATCGGCCGGAACATTTTTGAAATGGCGCAGCTCGAAGTGCCCATCATCGCCACCATCATCGGCGAGGGCGGCTCTGGCGGCGCGCTCGCGATTTCGGTCGGCGACCAGGTGGTGATGCTGCAGTACTCGATCTATTCGGTCATCAGCCCGGAGGGCTGCGCCTCAATCCTCTGGAAAACGTCTGAAAAGGCGCAGGACGCCGCCGAGGCGCTGGGCATCACCGCCCACCGGCTCAAGGCGCTGGGCCTGATCGACAAGATCGTCAACGAGCCGGTGGGCGGTGCCCACCGCGACCCCAAGCAGATGTCGGCGTTCCTGAAACGGGCGCTCAATGACGCCTTTCGCCAGGTCAGCGACCTGCCGGTCAAGGAGCTGCTCAACCGGCGCTATGAACGGCTGCAAAGCTATGGCCGCTTCATCGACACCAAAGCCGACGCCGGCAAATAAGCGGCTGCCCGCGCTGCCGCCTGGCGCGGCTCGTCCAAAAACGCCAGCGAATCCGGCACTGACCGGAATTGACGCCCTTTTCCCCCCGAATCCGCCTCTGCCCCTGGGGGTGGCCTACAGCGGCGGCGCGGATTCGACCGCCTTGCTGCTGGCCGCCGCCCAACGCTGGCCGGGCCAGGTGCAGGCGTTTCACATTCACCATGGACTGCAGGCCGCTGCCGATGACTTCGTCCGGGTGTGCCAAGCAGTCTGCGCGGGGCTGGACATGGCCCTGCAGGTCGTGCATGTCGATGCGGGCCACGCGCCGGGCGAAAGCCCGGA
>JACMQR010000052.1 GCA_014376885.1 Polaromonas sp. | reverse complement strand
ATGGTGCCGCTGGTGCTGATGCAGCTGGGCGAGGTGGTGTTCGGCGGCACCGGCACCGGCCTGTACGGCATGCTGGTGTTCGCCATCCTGGCGGTGTTCATCTCCGGCCTGATGATCGGCCGCACGCCCGAATACCTGGGCAAGAAGATCGAGGCGCACGACATGAAGCTGACCTCGATCGCCATCCTGGTCACGCCCATCCTGGTGCTGGTCGGCACGGCCATTGCCGTGCTGGCCGGCGCCGGCCGGGCGGGCGTGGCCAATCCGGGCGCCCACGGGTTTACGGAAATCTTGTATGCCTTCACCTCGGCGGCGAACAACAACGGCAGTGCCTTTGCCGGCCTATCGGCCAACACGCCGTTCTACAACATCCTGCTGGGTCTGGCGATATGGCTCGGGCGCTTTGGCGTGATCGTGCCGGTGCTGGCGATTGCCGGCAGCCTGGCCGCCAAGAAACGCCTGCCGGTCACGCCCGGAACGCTGCCCACGCATGGCCCGCTCTTTGTCGTGCTGCTGATCGGCACGGTGCTGCTGGTAGGCCTGCTCAATTACGTGCCAGCGCTGGCGCTGGGACCGGTGGTCGAGCACCTGATGCTCTGGCCCGGCCAATAAACCGCAAGCCAAGGATCACCATGACCACCCAAAAACCTTTCGTCCTGCTGGACCCGGCATTGCTCAGGCCGGCAGTCGCCGCGTCCTTTGCCAAGCTCAGTCCGCGCGTGCAGTGGCGCAACCCGGTGATGTTCGTCGTCTACATCGGCAGCATTTTGACGACCCTGCTGGGCCTGCAGGCCTTGCAGGCCCCCGGCGAAGCGCCGGCCGGCTTCATCTTTGCCGTGGCGCTGTGGCTGTGGTTCACCGTGCTGTTTGCCAACTTTGCCGAGGCGCTGGCCGAGGGCCGCAGCAAGGCGCAGGCCGCATCGCTGCGCAGCCTGAAAAAAAGCACCTGGGCGAAAAAGCTCCAGACGCCAAAACACGGCAGCAGCTGGCTGCCCGAACAGGCGGAAAATCTTAGGAAAGGCGATGTCGTGCTGGTCGACGCCGGCGACCTGGTGCCGCTCGACGGCGAGGTCATCGAGGGCGTGGCGTCGGTCGATGAAAGCGCCATCACCGGCGAGTCGGCGCCGGTGGTGCGCGAGTCGGGCGGCGACTTTTCATCGGTCACCGGCGGCACCCGGGTGCTGTCCGACTGGCTGGTGGTGCGCATCGGCGTGAACCCCGGCGAATCGTTCCTGGACCGCATGATCAGCATGGTCGAGGGCGCCAAGCGCGCCAAGACGCCGAACGAAATCGCGCTGACGATTTTGCTGGTGGCGCTGACCATCGTGTTTTTGATCGTCACCGTCACGCTGCTGCCGTTTTCCATCTTCAGCGTGGCCGCGTCCGGCGCCGGCTCGGTGGTCAGCATCACCGCCCTGATCGCGCTGCTGGTGTGCCTGATTCCGACGACCATCGGCGGCCTGCTGTCGGCCGTTGGCGTGGCCGGCATGAGCCGCATGATGCAGGCCAATGTGATCGCCACCTCGGGCCGGGCGGTCGAGGCTGCCGGCGATGTCGATGTGTTGCTGCTGGACAAGACTGGCACCATCACCCACGGCAACCGCCAGGCCAGCGCGTTTTTTCCGGCTCCGGACTTGACGGAAGTTCAGCTGGCCGTGTGTGCCATGCAGGCGTCGATGGCTGACGAAACGCCCGAGGGCCGCAGCATTGTCGTGCTGGCCCAGCGGCTGGGCGCTGCCGAGCCGCTGGTCGGCAGCATTTCCGAAGTGGCCTTCACCGCGCAGACCCGCATGAGCGGGGCCGATGTCCAAACGTCCGGCGGCGGCACGCGCCAGCTGCGCAAGGGCGCGGTGGACGCCGTTCGCAAGCATGTCGAGGCGCTGGGCGGCCGCATGCCGGCCGAGGTGACGCGCGCCTCCGACGACATCTCGCGCCGGGGCAGTACGCCGCTGGCGGTCAGCGACGGCGCGCAGGTGCTCGGCGTGGTGGAGCTCAAGGACATCGTCAAGACCGGCATCAAGGAGCGCTTTGGCGAGTTGCGCCGCATGGGCATCAAGACGGTGATGATCACCGGCGACAACCGGCTGACGGCGGCGGCCATTGCCGCCGAAGCCGGCGTCGACGACTTCCTGGCCGAGGCCACGCCCGAGGACAAGCTGGCGCTGATCCGCCAGTACCAGGCCGAGGGCCGGCTGGTGGCCATGACCGGCGACGGCACCAACGACGCGCCGGCGCTGGCGCAGGCCGACGTGGCCGTGGCCATGAACAGCGGCACCCAAGCCGCCAAGGAAGCCGGCAACATGGTCGACCTGGACTCGAACCCGACCAAGCTGCTGGAGATCGTCGAGACCGGCAAGGCGCTGCTGATGACGCGCGGCTCGCTCACCACGTTCTCGATCGCCAACGACGTGGCCAAGTACTTCGCCATCATTCCGGCGATTTTCGTCACCACCTACCCGCAGCTGGCCGCGCTCAACGTGATGCGCCTGGGCAGCCCGTCGTCGGCCATCTTGTCGGCGGTGATCTTCAACGCACTGATCATCATGTTCCTGATCCCGCTGGCGCTCAAGGGCGTGAAGTACCGGGCGGTCGGCGCGGCTGCGCTGCTGCGGCGCAACTTGGCTGTTTACGGGCTGGGCGGGCTGGTCGTGCCGTTCATCGGCATCAAGGCGATCGACCTGCTGCTGGTCGCGCTCAATCTAGCCTGAGCTTTAAAGAAAACCATCATGAAAAACATCCTTCGCCCCGCGCTCGTCTTGTTTCTCGCGCTCACGCTGCTGACCGGCGTGGCCTACCCGCTGCTGGTCACCGGGCTGGCGCAACTGCTGTTTCCGGATCAGGCCGCCGGCAGCCTGATCCTGCGTGACGGAAAGCCGGTCGGCTCCCGCCTGATCGGCCAGAACTTCACCGACCCCGGTCATTTCTGGGGCCGTCCGTCGGCCACCAGCCCCATGCCGTACAACGCCTTGGCGTCCAGCGGCTCCAACCAGGGGCCGCTGAACCCGGCGCTGGCCGATGCCGTCAAGGGCCGCATCGACGCCTTGCGCGCCGCCGATCCGGGCAACACCGCGCCGGTGCCGGTCGATCTGGTCACCGCCTCGGCCAGCGGCCTGGACCCGCACATCAGCCCGGCCGCTGCCAGGTACCAGGCGGCGCGCGTGGCCCGGGTGCGCCATCTGCCGCTTGAAAAAGTGCAGGAACTGGTTGCGCAGGAAACCGAAACGCCCTGGCTCGGCCTGCTGGGCGAGCCGCGCGTGCATGTGCTGCGGCTCAACCTGGCGCTCGAAGCGCTCAAGCCCGGCCATGCGCCTGGTTGATGCAGTAACCTGTTGCCGATGAACACGCCCGCCAGCCAGCGCCCCGACCCCGACGAGCTGCTGCGGCGGGTGCAGCAGCAGGCGCAGGCGGGCGCGCGCGGCCGGCTGCGCATTTATTTCGGTGCCAATGCGGGCGTCGGCAAGACCTACGCCATGCTCAGCGCCGCCGAGCGCGAAATGAAGGAGGGCCGCGACATTCTGGTCGGGGGGGCCGAACCCCACGGCCGCAGCGAAACGGCGGCGCTGCTGGCCGGGCTGGCCCAGCTGCCACTGCGCGAGGTGGCCTACCGGGGCCGAACGCTCCGGGAGTTCGACCTGGACGCGGCGCTGGCGCGCAAGCCGGACGTGGCGCTGGTCGATGAGCTGGCGCACAGCAACGTGGACGGCTCGCGCCACCCCAAGCGCTGGCAGGACGTGCAGGAGCTGCTGAGCGCCGGCATCGATGTCTGGTCGGCCCTCAATGTGCAGCACCTGGAAAGCCTCAACGGCACGGTCGGCGCCATCACCGGCATCCGGGTCAATGAAACCGTGCCCGACACCGTGCTGGACGCGGCCGACGAGATCATCCTGGTCGACGTGACCCCCGACGAGCTGATGGCGCGCCTGAAGGCCGGCAAGGTCTACCTGCCGCAGCAGGCCGAGCGCGCGGCGCAGAACTTTTTTCGCAAGGGCAACCTGATCGCCCTGCGCGAGATTGCCCTGCGGCGCACCGCCGAGCATGTCGAGGACGATGTGCGCAGCTACCGGGTTGAAAAATCAATCGCACCGGTGTGGAACACCGAAGGCGCGCTGCTGGCCTGCATCGGCCCGCGCGAAGGCGCCGAGCAGGCCGTGCGCACGGCAGCGCGGCTGGCCGGCCAACTCAGTGTGCGCTGGCATGCGGTGTATGTCGAAACGCCGCGCCTGCAGCGGCTCGGGGAGCCCGAGCGGGACCGGATTCTGGCGGTCATCAAGCTGGCTGGCGAGCTGGGCGCCACCACCGCCGTGCTGGCCGCCAGCGATGCGTCGGCCGAACTGGTGGCGCAGGCCCAGGCGCTGGACTGCGCCACGCTGGTGGTCGGGCGGCCCGCGCTGCCGGGCGGCTGGGGCCTGTGGGGCGCGCGCACCATGACGCGCCGGCTGGCGCTGCTGGCGCCCACGCTGGACATTGTCGAGGTGGGCCATGCCCAGAGCAGCCGGCGCCTGGCACCGGCGGTGCTGCGCAGCGAGGAGGGCGCGGCCGTCGCCTGGCACGGCGGCCTGGGGCGCTATGCCTGGGCGGTTGCCGGCAGCGTGGCCATCACGCTGCTGGCCACGCCGCTGGTGAATTTTTTCGACCTGGCCAACATCGTCATGCTGTTTTTGCTCGGCACGGTGCTGGTGGCGCTCAAGCTCGGGCGCGGTCCGGCGGCGCTGGCGGCTTTCCTGAACGTGGCGGCATTCGATTTTTTCTTTGTCGCGCCGCGCCTGTCGTTTGCCGTCAGCGATGTGCAGTACCTGGTGACCTTTGCCGTCATGCTGGTGGTCGGGCTACTGACCGGCCAGCTGACAGCCGGGCTGCGTTTTCAGGCGCGCATTTCGGCCGGCCGCGAGCGCCGCGCGCAGTCGCTGTTCGGGCTGACGCGCGATCTGTCGGCGGCCTTGCTCAACTCGCAGGTCGCCGAGCTGGGCGAGGCTGCCGTGCGGCGCGATTTCGGCGGGCAGGCGCTGGTGCTGACCGTCGATGCGCTGGACCAGCTGGTGCTGCCTGGCCAGGCGCCGCCGGGCTTTGACGCCAGCGTGGCCGACTGGGCGTTTCGCCATGGGCAGGCGGCGGGCCTGGCGACGTCCACGCTGTCGGCCCAGTCCTGGCATTACGTGCCGCTCAAGGCGCCCATGCGGCTTCGCGGCATCCTGGCGCTGCAGCCGGCCCGGCCGCGCTGGCTGCTGATTCCGGAGCAGGTGCAGCAACTCGACACGCTGGCGCGGCAAATCGCCATTGCGCTGGAGCGCGTGCATTACGTCGATATTGCCCAGCAGGCGGTGGTCGAGATGGAGTCCGAGCGGCTGCGCAACACCCTGCTGGCGGCCATTTCGCACGACGTGCGCACGCCGCTGACGGCGCTGATCGGGCTGTCCGAGTCGCTGCAGCGCTCGGTGCCGCCGCTGCCCGCGCAGCAGTCCGGCCTGGCGCAGGCGATGACCCGGCAGGCACGCCAGCTCAATGCGCTGGTGACCAACCTGCTGGACATGGCGCGCCTGCAAAACGGCCCGGTCAGCCTGCGCCGCGACTGGCAGTCGGTCGAAGAGGTGGTCGGCGCGGCGATTCGCGCCGCGCAGCCCGCGCTCGACGGCCGGGCGGTGCAGGCCGACATTCCTGCGGCTTTGCCGCTGGTCGAATTCGACGCCGTGCTGATCGAGCGGGTGCTGGTAAACCTGCTGGAAAACGCCGTGAAGTACGGCGCGCCGCCATTTGAAGTGCGCGCCCGCGTCACGCCCGACAGCCTGGTGCTCAGCGTGCGCGACCACGGGCCGGGGCTGCCGCCAGCGCTGCGTGGCCGCGAAGCCGGCCTGTTTGAAAAATTCACCCGCGGCCAGAGCGAGTCCGCCACGCCCGGCGTCGGGCTCGGGCTGGCCATCTGCAAGGCCATCGCCGATGCGCACCGCGGCGGCATCGTGGCGGGCAACTCGCCAGAAGGCGGAGCCGAGTTCACCCTGACCCTGCCGCGCAGCGCGCCGCCCGAGCCGCTGCCAGAAAAATAACCAGGCCTGGCGCGGCTCGCCAGGCGCCCGGCGCGCAAGGTTTTAAACTTGCCCCATGGTTGCACCCGTTGTTGTCATTGTTGAAGACGAGCCGCAGATTCGCCGTTTTGTGCGCAGCGCGCTGGAGGCCGAAGGCTGGCTGGTGTTCGAGGCCGATACCGCCAAAAAAGGCCTGAGCGAAGCCGGCACCCGCAAGCCCGATCTGCTGGTGCTCGACCTGGGGCTGCCCGACGGCGACGGCCTGGCGCTGATCCGCGATGTGCGCGGCTGGTCGGGCGTGCCGATCATCGTGCTGTCAGCGCGCAGCAGCGAAGCCGACAAGATTGCCGCGCTCGACGCCGGCGCCGACGATTACCTGACCAAGCCGTTTGGCGTCGGCGAGCTGCTCGCCCGGCTGCGCGCCAACCTGCGCCGGCCCCGGGTGGCGGCCATTGACGGCAGCCCGGCGCAAGACGCGGACCCGGTATTTCGCTTTGGCGGCGTCGAGGTGGACCGGCAGGCGCGGCTGGTGCGCCGCGCCGGCGCCGAAGTCCACCTGACGCCAATCGAGTACCGGCTGCTGAGCATGCTGATGGCCAATGCCGGCCGGGTGCTGACGCACCGCCAGCTGCTGCGCGAGGTGTGGGGGCCGTCGCACGCCGGGCAAAGCCACTACCTGCGCATCTACATGGGCCACCTGCGCCAAAAGCTGGAGGCGGACCCGGCCCAGCCGCAGCACCTGCTGACGGAAACTGCTGTGGGCTACCGGCTGGTCATAGCCTGAGCGGCGTATACAATTTAATGTAAAAAGCGCCTTTGGTGCTTGTCCGGCAAGCAAAGTGTGCTATTGATTTGGGATCGCATCGCGTCCTGCCCTGGCAGGCTAAAAATCAGCCGGCCGGCCGGTCGCTGTTTCAGTTTTGCAGGCCCTGGCTGCGCCGGGTGGCCAGCGCGCGCTTGAGTTCGCGCTCCACGCGGCGGCTTTCTGCGAGCCGCAGCTGCGTGGCCACCTCGATCCTCAGAGGGCTGCAGCACAGCCAGAGCCGCTGCCGCTGGGCGCCGGTGCGCTCCAGGCGCGCCCAGGCCGGGTTCATGCAATAGTGCTGGGTGCTCAGGCCGCGCACCACTTCGATTGCCAAGGTGCCATCCGGGCTGAAACTGACCTGTTCGCCATCGGCCGCATGCGCCATGTAAAAAAGATACAGCGCTCCGGCCACCGTGATTTCCAGCAGGCACCACAGGGAAATCATCCACACGCCGTGCCAGATGAAAAACAGCGCGATGGTGACGCTGAACAGCACCAAAGCGCCATAGCTCAGCAGCAGCTGGCCGGGGCTCAAGGCGCAGCGCCGTTTCATTTGCCAGGAAGTCATGGACTCGCCGGCCTGCACAGCCGGCAGCGGGTGGACATCAGGCGAGGCGAAAGGGTCCATGGTTTCGGGCGGTGAGGTGGACGCCGCACCCTGGCCGTGTGGCAAGAGGCGCGCTGGTGGTGAAAAGCAAAATATACCGCGCCCGGCCAAAACCGGGCACCTGCCTGGCAACGGCCCTAAGCGCACCGGGAAGCAGCCACCGGCAGCGCCAGAAAGCGCATCTGGCCACCAGCGGCCGGGCGCTTTAAAATACCCGTCAGCCATGCTTGACCACACCCCTCCCAAACCTCCTGCACCCGGCGCCGTGCGCGTGCGCGCCCCGGCAACCGGCGTCGACGCGCCTGTCACTGTTCGCCTGAACAAGCGCATGGCCGACCTGGGCCTGTGCTCGCGCCGCGAGGCCGACGACTGGATCGCCCGCGGCTGGGTGCGCGTCAACGGCCTGGCGGCAGTGATCGGCCAGCCGGTCGCTGCCAATGCGCGCATCGACGTCGCCCGCGAAGCCGAGCAGCAGCAGCGCCAGCAGGTCACCATCCTCATCAACAAGCCGGTCGGCTTTGTCAGCGGCCAGGCCGAGGACGGCCATGAACCGGCGGTGGCCTTGGTGCAGCCGGAAAACCGCTGGCGCGAGTGCCACAGCCGCATGCGCTGGGGCTTTGAGCAGCTGCGCGGCCTGGCGCCGGCCGGCCGGCTGGACATCGACTCGATTGGCCTGTTGGTGCTGACGCAGGACGGCCGCGTGGCGCGCCAGCTCATCGGCGAGGACTCGGGGATGGAAAAGGAATACCTGGTGCGCGTCAGCTATGGGTCTGAAAATGTCAACGTGCAGGCGGCGTTTCCCGCCGAAAGACTGGCCCTGCTGTGCCATGGCCTGAGCCTGGACGGCCAGTTGCTGCGCCCCGCCCAGGTCGGCTGGCAAAATCCCGAGCAGCTGCGCTTTGTGCTCAAGGAAGGCAAAAAGCGCCAGATCCGCCGCATGTGCGAGCAGGTCGGCCTGTTTGTCACCGGTCTCAAACGCGTGCGCATCGGCCGTGTCAACCTCGGCCACCTGCCAATCGGTCAGTGGCGCTATCTGGCGCCGCACGAGCAGTTCTGAGCCGGCGCGGCCCGGGCTATTTGCTGTCGCGCAATTCCATCTGCAGCGAGGCGTACCAGGCCGAGGTGTTTTCAATGTCCTGGTCGGTCAGGGGCTTGGCGATCACGCTCATCACCTCATGCGTGCGCTTGCCGCTGCGGTAGTTCTTGAGTTGCTCGGCCAGATAGATGTGCGGCTGTCCGGCCAGGTTGGGCGCATTGGGCAGCGTGGCGATACCCTGGGCGCCGTGGCAGACTGCGCAGGCCATGTCCGCTTTGGCCTTGCCCGCGTTGATGTCTGCCGCCGCCGCAGGAAGTGCAGGAACTGCCAGGCCCAAAGCTCCGACGAGCCCCCAGGTGCTCCGAATAGACCACAGATGCATGTTCAAACCTTTTTGAAGAATCAACAGCCGGGCGCAACGTCTGCGCCCGGCGCAGGCGTTAGTTGCTGTAGCTAATGCGGTAAATCGCGCCGGCATAGTCGTCCGACACCAGCATCGAGCCGTCTTTCATGGACGCAACATCCACCGGCCGACCCCGGTAGGTGCCGGTTTCGCTGTCGAGCCAGCCGTCGGCAAACACCTCGGCCTTGCCGGCCGTGCCGCTGGCGTTGACCGGAATAAAGTTGATCAGCGCCCCGGTGGCCTTGCTGTGGTTCCAGGAGCCATGCGCCGCCACGAACATGCCGCCTTTGTACTTGTCAGGGAACTGCTTGCCGTTGTAAAAGGCCATGCCCAGCTGCGCCTGGTGGGCCGGGAACTCAACCTGCGGAAACACCGCATTGGCCGGCTCCTTCATGTCTTTCAGGTCCAGGGCTGCCGGCGACCCGGCAACCTTGTATTTGCCGTTCCAGTACGGAAAACCAAAGTGCTGGCCGACGGCGGTGGAGCGGTTCAGCTCGCCCGGTGGAATCTCGTCGCCCAGGCCATCGACCTGGTTGTCGGTCCACCACAGGCTCTTGTCCTTGGGGTTGAAGTCCATGCCGACGGAGTTGCGGATGCCCCGGGCGAACACCTCGCGCTTGGAGCCATCCATGTTCATGCGCACAATGCCGCCGATGCCCAGCTGGCTGTACATGTCCACCTTGCCTGCGGGCGGTACGTTGTGTGGCTGGCCCAGAGAGATGTACAGCTTGCCGTCATCACCCATCCGGCAAACGCGCGCGCCGTGGTTGTAGGACTCTTCCTCGACCGGAATCAGCTGGCCCTGCGCCACGACCTCGCCGACGGCGACATCCGGGCCTTCATAGAAAAATTCGGCCGCCGGAAAGCTCAATACCCGGTTGTGCTCGACGACGACCAGCACGCCGTCTTTCGTCCAGCACACGCCATTGGGCACCTTGAAGTTCAGTGATGGCGCAAACGCCTTGACCTCGCTGGCCACGCCTTCGCTGTTGCGGTCAGTCACGGCCCAGACCGTGGTTTTGCGCGTGCCGACAAACAGCATGTTGGTCGAGGGTGCAACCGCCATGTGGCGCGCATCGGGCACCACGGCATACAGCTCGATCTTGAAACCGGCGGGCAGCTTGATCTTCTTGAGGTTGGCGCGAAGGGCATCGGCCTTGCGCCCGTCCTGCGGCACGGTCGGAATGTTCAGGTCGGTGCCCGACACCTTCATCTGCTTGAGGTTGGACATGTTGTCTTTGGGCGCCTGGGCAAAGGCGCCCACGGCCAGCCCCGCGGCGGCAAGCGCGAGCAACGGTTTTACGAGTTTCATGATGTCTCCCCTTGAATAAATGGTGTCTGCACACAAAGGTGTTTGAAGCGGCTATTGATTGCCGCAGCACAATATTAAGGCTCAAAGACCGCCGCGATCCCCGGGTAAACACCAGCACCGTGGCTTTGCCGAGTAGTCCGGGCGGCATTGAACCGCTTCGCCGATGTAAAAAATAAAATCCCAGAAAAGCCAGCCATGCGTTGGCGGTGCTCCTGACCGTCTGAGAGTTGAAAATTGGCCTTGCCGGACGCGTTTAACATGCAGAATCCTTTTTACTTTTTCTTTATCCCATGCAAAAACAAACCCTCTCCTTCCAGGCCGAAGTCGCCCAGCTCCTCAAACTGGTCACGCATTCGCTGTACTCCAACCCTGAAATCTTTTTGCGCGAGCTGATTTCCAACGCCTCGGACGCCTGCGACAAGCTGCGCTTTGAAGCCTTGAACGACGCCGGCCTGTACGAGAGCGACGCCGAACTCAAGGTGCGCGTCACCTTTGACAGCGCCGCCAAGACCCTGACCATCAGCGACAACGGCATCGGCATGTCGCAGCAAGAAGCCATCGACCACCTCGGAACGATCGCCAAGAGCGGCACGCGCGACTTTGTTTCCCACCTGTCCGGTGACCAGAAGGCCGACTCGCAGCTGATCGGCCAGTTCGGCGTCGGCTTTTATTCGGGCTTCATCGTCGCTGACCGCATTACGGTCGAACACCGCCGCGCCGGCCTGCCGGCTGCCCAGGGCGTGCGCTGGGCCAGCGAAGGCACCGGCGAATTTGACGTCAGCGAAATCGAGCATGCCGAGCGCGGCACCAGCGTCACCCTGCACCTGAAGGACGACGCCGCCGAGTACCTGAATGCCTGGAAGCTCAAAAGCGTCATCAACAAGTATTCCGACCACATTTCCCTGCCGATCCTGATGGCCAAGGAGGAATGGCAAGACGGCGAGGAAATTCCGAACGACCCCTCGGGCGGGCGCCAGCCCGGCGCCATGGTTGCCACCGGCGAATGGGAAACCGTCAACCAGGCCGCCGCGCTCTGGACGCGGGCGAAAAAAGACATCACCCCGGAGCAGTACGACGAGTTCTACAAGCAAATCAGCTACGACAGCCAGGCGCCGCTGGCCACCACCCACAACCGCGTCGAGGGCGCCACCGAGTACACCCAGCTGCTGTTCATCCCCAGCAAAGCGCCGATGGACATGTTCAACCGCGACAAGGCCACCGGTGTCAAGCTGTATGTCAAGCGCGTCTTCATCATGGACGACGCCCAGGCGCTGCTGCCCAACTACCTGCGCTTTGTCAAGGGCGTGGTCGACTCGTCCGACCTGCCGCTCAATGTGTCGCGCGAGCTGCTGCAGGAAAGCCGCGCTGTCAAAGCGATCCGCGAAGGCAACACGCGCCGCGTGCTGAGCATGGTCGAGGACCTGGCGAACAACGACGCCGACAAGTTCCAGGCGTTCTACGCCGAATTCGGCGCGGTGCTGAAAGAAGGCCTGGGCGAGGATTTTGCCAACCGCGAGCGCCTGGCCAAGCTGCTGCGCTTTGCCAGCTCGACCACCGACACCACGACCGTCGGCTTTGCCGACTACAAGGCGCGCATGAAGGACGGCCAGGACGCGATCTACTACATCACCGCCGATTCCCTGGCTGCCGCCAAGAGCAGCCCGCAGCTGGAAATCTTCCGCAAAAAGGGCATCGAAGTTCTGCTGATGGCCGACCGCGTCGACGAGTGGGCGCTGAACTACCTGAACGAGTTCGACGGCACGCCGCTGCAGTCGGTCGCCAAGGGCGCGGTCGACCTGGGCAAGCTGCAGGACGAGGACGAGAAAAAAGCCGCTGAAGAAGCGCAGACGCAGTTCAAACCCATCCTGGACAAGCTCAAGGACGCGCTGAAGGACAAGGCGTCGGACGTGCGCGCCACCGCGCGCCTGGTCGATTCACCGGCCTGCCTGGTGGTGCAGGACGGCGACATGTCCACCCAGCTGGCGCGCATGCTCAAGCAGGCCGGCCAAACTGTGCCCGAGGTCAAGCCGATTCTGGAAATCAATGCCCAGCATCCGCTGGTCAAAAAGCTCGAAGCCAGCGCCGAGCTGGCCAGTTTTGACGACCTGGCCCACATCCTGTTCGACCAGGCGCTGCTGGCCGAAGGCGGCATGCCGGCCGACCCGGCGGCGTATGTGCGCCGGGTGAACGCTATGCTGGTGTGAGCCTCAAGCCGACGCAGCCCTGACACACAGGCCCTTCGGGGCCTTTTTTCATGGCCTGTCATGGCCTGTTAATCCAGGCCGCCATCTTGTTTTTAGATGGATGGGTATCCAGTCAGTATGCAATGTACGCGTTTACCCTATGCCGGCGCGGTGCGGTTCACGGCCATCATGAATCAGCATGCGAACCCTCCATGCCATGAAAGAAAGCGAGACCAGCCCATGACCAGCAGCGCCATGCCCCATCTTGCAGGGGACAAATCTCCCGACGCCTTGCTGGCCGATGCGGTGTACCGCAAGGTCAGCTGGCGGCTCATCCCGATGTTGTTCATCTGCTACATCGCGGCCTACCTGGACCGGGTCAATGTCGGCTTTGCCAAGCTGCAGATGCAAGACGCGCTGCAGTTCAGCGAAGCAGTCTATGGCCTGGGCGCGGGTATTTTCTTCATTGGCTACTTTTTGTTTGAAGTGCCCAGCAACGTCATCTTGCACAAGGTCGGCGCGCGCCGCTGGATTGCCCGGATCATGGTTACTTGGGGCCTGTTGTCGGCTGCCACGATGTTCGTCAATTCGCCCACGACGTTTTACGCCATCCGCTTTGTCCTTGGCGCGGCCGAGGCGGGATTTTTCCCCGGCATCATCTTGTACCTGACCTACTGGTATCCAGCCGCGCGGCGCGGCAAGGCGACCTCGCTGTTCCTGGCCGCCGTGCCGGTCGCCGGCATCCTGGGCGGCCCGATTTCCGGCTGGATTTTGCAAAGCATGGCTGGCGTGAATGGTTTGCAGGGCTGGCAGTGGCTGTTTGTGCTGCAGGGCCTGCCGACGGTCGCACTCGGCTTTGTCGTGTGGCATTACCTGGATGACCGCGTCAAGGACGCCGCCTGGCTCACCCCGCAAGAGCGCGCGCTGATTGCCCGCGACATCGCCGCCGAGGCATCGGGCAAGGCTGAAGCCAAGGTATGGAGCGTTCTGGGCAATCCCCGCGTCTGGTTGCTGGCGCTGGTTTACTTTACATTCGTTTCCGGGCTCTACGGCATCTCGTTTTGGTTGCCGAGCATCATCAAGGCCGCCGGCGTGAAGGGCGCGCTTGACATCGGCCTGGTCAGCGCCATTCCATGGTCGTTCGGCGTTGCCGCCATGTATTTCATGGCGCGCAGCGCCGACCACCGCATGGAGCAGCGCTGGCACTGCGCGATTGCAGCGGCGGTGGGCGGCTGCGGCCTGCTGCTCAGCGTGGCAATGCATGGCAACGCCACCTGGGCCATGGTGGGCCTGACCCTGGCGACGATGGGCATCATGTCCACGCTGCCTGTCTTCTGGAGCATGCCGACCGGCTTTCTGGGTGGCGCGGCGGCAGCCGCCGGGATTGCCTTCATCAACTCCTTCGGCAACCTGTCGGGTTTTGCCGCGCCTTACCTGATCGGCCTCATCAAGGAGGCTACCCAAAGCACAGATGCGGGCTTGCACATGCTGGCAGGGCTGCTGTTCACCGGCGCCGTGCTGGTGCTGTTCGTAAGGCGGCCGGGCGCGTCTGCCGTTTCCCCGGTCCCTGCAGCGCTGTCCCCGGCGGCGGCGAGATAAGCCAGCCAGCGGCGCTGGTTCGGACTCAGGCTCAAAGACGGCCGCCTGCTGGCGCACCGGATTGATTCCGACACTCGGGTCCGCACGATGGACCTGTGCATCTCAAGGAATTTGCCGGTGACCCATGCCAAGCGCGCCATTACCCAGATGGCCGGCGACGTGATGCGCGAAAGCAGCCAGCGGGTCGGCGCACGGCTGGTTTAAAGCAAAAAGTGCTGGTGGTGCAGGCGCAGAAAGCGTTTTATGCTACGTATTTAAAAGCGTGCACGCCTCGCTACTCCAGTGGCGCCGTTCAGCTTCCTAGGCCACCAACGGCGCGGCCTGCATCGCCTCGGTCTGCTCGATGAGCATGTCGACCTGGCCCTTCCAGTAGTCGCTCGAGCCGAACCACGGAAAATTGATCGGGAAGATCGGGTCATGCCAGCGCTGGGCCAGCCAGGCGCTGTAGTGCACCAGGCGCAGCGTGCGCAGCGGCTCGATCAGGGCGAGCTCGCGCCGATCGAACTCGCCGAACTCGTCATAGCCATCGACCAGCGCACCGAGCTGGCGCAGCTGCTGGGGCCGGTCGCCCGACAGCAGCATCCACAAATCCTGCACCGCCGGACCGGTGCGCGCATCGTCCAGGTCGACAAAATGCGGGCCGGCCAGCGCCATGCCTTCGGGCGTCCACAAGATGTTGCCGGGGTGGCAGTCGCCGTGCAGGCGCAGCTGGCGCGCCTGGGGAAGCGCGTCAAACACACCCTGGGCGACCGCCATGGCTTCTTCAAAAGCCTGGCGCCAGCGCGACTCCATGTCCAGCGGCAGGTAGCCGCCGGCCAGCAGCAGGTCGCGCGAGTCGCTCCCAAAAGTCTGCAAGCTCAGGCGCGGGCGGTGCACGAACGGCCGGGCGGCACCCACGGTGTGGATGCGCGCCAGAAAGCGGCCAATCCACGCCAGCACCTCCCCATCCTCCAGCTCGGGCCGGCGCCCGCCGCGGCGGGGCGACACGCTAAAGCCAAAGCCGTTGAAATGGTGCAGGGTCGAGCCGTTCAAGGCCAGCGCGCCGACCACCGGAATCTCGGCCGCCATCAGCTCGGCGGCAAACGCATGTTCTTCATGGATTTGCGCATCGCTCCAGCGGCCAGGGCGGTAGAACTTGACCACCACCGTGTCGCCGGCCTGCGCCTTGCCGCCCAGCGGGCTTTCCAGATGGACCTGGTAGACCCGGTTTTCATAGCTGGACAGCGCCATCAGGCGGCCGTCACCGAACAAGCCGACGCTGGCCAGGGCGTCCAGCACCACATCGGGCGTCAGGTGTTCATACACATGGATGTCAGCGCGCGGGGCAGGGGCCTTGTTGTATTGGGTCATGCCTGAATTGTCGTTGCTTGCGCGGCCGCCTTCCAGGGCCGGCAGCAGGCAAAAAAATGCCCACCGGGCGGTTGGCCGATGGGCATTGGGCATTGGGCATTGAGCGGGCCGGGCCGCCCTCAGCGCTTGGCCTGGTTACTTCAGGGTGATCGTCACCTCGATGTTGCCGCGCGTGGCATTCGAGTACGGGCACACCTGGTGCGCTGCATCGAGCAGGTCTTGCGCGGCGGCGCGGTCCATGCCCGGCAGCGACACATCCAGGCGGGCGGCAATGCCATAGGCATCGGGAATTTTGCCCAGGTCGACGCTGGCGTCAATGCTCAGGTCTTCGGGCAGGGTGATTTTCTTCATGCCGGCCACCGCTTTGAGCGCGCCGATGAAGCAGGCCGAGTAGCCGGCGGCAAACAGCTGCTCCGGATTGGTGCCGGCGCCGGCGGTGCCGGGCGAGCTCAGGGTGACGCTCAGGCGGCCGTCGTCGGACTTGGACTGGCCGTCGCGGCCGCCGGTGGTGTGGGCGTGGGCGGTGTACAGCACTTTGTCGAGTTTCGTGGTCATGGTGGTTCCTTGGGGAAAATGCCTGGGGTTGAGGCGGGTTGAAAATCAAAAATAAGAACAAAGAAAAGAAAAAGCTCAGTCCGCCAAGCGCTGGCGCAAGGCCTGGATTTGCTGGGTCAGCGCCACCAGTTCGGGCACCGAGCACTGCGTGGCGCTCAAAATGCAGCCGGGAATCTGCGCCGCTGACGTTTTCAGCGCCCGGCCTGCCGGCGTCAGCGAGACGTTCACCCGACGCTCGTCATTGCTGGCGCGCAGGCGCATCACCAGCTTGGACGCCTCCAGCCGCTTGAGCAGCGGCGTCAAGGTTCCGGAGTCGAGAAACAGGCGCGCGCCCAGCTCGGAAACCGACAGCCCGTCGGTTTCCCACAGCACCAGCAGCGCCAGGTACTGCGGGTAGGTGATGCCCAGGGGCGAAAGCAGCGGCTTGTACAGGCGCGTCATGGCCAGCGAGGTCGAATACAGCGCAAAGCACAGCTGGTTGTCCAGCTCAAGCAGGGGGCCGGCATCGGCGGGAGCAGGGCAGTCGGATTTCATTTGCTTGATTCTATCGCGCAATTTAATTGCGTGCAATTTAGTTGGTGAAAAACACCGGCGCCGGGCTGGCGCAGCCGCAGGCGGGCGCAGGGCGCGGGCACTAAACTGCGGGGATCATGCAAAACACGAGCAACCCATCGCGCAGCGCACCGTCCCGCAAGGCCGCCGCCCACGCCGCCAAGCCAGGACAGGTCATTGAAGAGCTGCGTCCCGGCCAGTCCATCGAGCTGCTCAAAGAGCTGCACATCCTCACGCGCGACGGCCGGCTCAACCAGGACACGCGGCGCAAGCTCAAGCAGGTCTACCACCTGTACCAGTTCATCGAGCCGCTGCTCAGCGAGGTGTCGGCGGGCGGGCAGGGCTTCACGCTGGCCGACCACGGCGCGGGCAAGTCCTATCTGGGCTTTATTTTGTACGACCTGTTCTTCAATGTGGCGCGCCTGGGCCAGCCGGCCAGCGGCCATGTCTACGGCATTGAAAACCGCGCCGAACTGGTCGACAAATCGCGCCTGCTGGCGGCGCGGCTGGGTTTTGCGAACATGTCCTTTCTGGCCCTGTCGGTGCAGGCGGCGACCACCTCGGCGGCACTGCCCGCCCGGGTGGACATCGTCACCGCCCTGCATGCCTGCGACACCGCCACCGACGACGCGATTGCCTTTGGCCTGGCCAAAGAGGCGCGCCACATGGTGCTGGTGCCATGCTGCCAGGCTGAAGTGGCTGGCGTGCTGAAAAAGTCCCGGGCGCTGAAGCTGACCAAAAACCCGCTGGCCGAACTCTGGCGCCACCCGCTGCACACCCGCGAATTCGGCAGCCAGATCACCAACGTGCTGCGCTGCCTGCAGCTCGAAGCCCATGGTTACCAGGTCACCGTGACCGAGTTGGTCGGCTGGGAGCATTCGATGAAAAACGAGCTGATTCTGGCCAGCCGCCCGGCCGTGCCCGAGGCTCGCCAGAGCGCCGCCGCACAAGCGCGGCTGCAGCAGGTGCTGAGCGAGTTGGGGCTCGGTGAGCTGACGGCGCGGTTTGCCGGGCCCTAACTGCGCAGCCCGCCCGGCATCCGGCTTGGTGCCAAATGCTATAAAAAAAGAAGCTAGAAAAGCAGCAGGGACAAGCGAAAGCGGTCTATCTAGCTTCGAAACCGCCGGCGCGTCAGCGCCAGCGCAATCCAAAAAGCCGCCACGCCGTAGACCCCCAGCACCGCCAGATGCCGCAGGCCATCGGCCGGCCACTGGCCCAGAAACAGCGGCCGGACCAGCTCGACCGCAGCGGTCAGCGGCAGCCAGTCTGAAATGGCGCGCATCACGCCGGGCAACTGCTCGCGCGGAAAAAACACGCCGCTCAGAAACATCGTCGGCGTGAGGAACAGCGAAAAGTAATAGGTGAAAAAGTCGTAGCCCTTGGCCAGCGCATTGAAGATCAGCGCGATGCTGGCAAACACCATGCCCACCAGACCCAGGAGCGGCAGCGCCAGCAGCAGCAGCGGGCTGCGGCCGATGCCCAGCGCCAGCATCACGCCCAGGATGATGGCGCTGGTGAACAGCGACTTGAAGGCGGCCCAGAGCATTTCGGCCAGCACCACATCATCGAGGCGCACCGGCGCGTTCATGATGCCGTCCCAGGTGCGCTGCACGTTCATGCGCGAAAACGCCGAATACAGTGCCTCGAAACTGGCCGCGTTCATGGCGCTCATGCAGATCGAGCCGCTGGCCAGAAACACGATGTAGGGCACGGCAGCACCGCCCACCTGCACCTGGCCGATCAGCAGGCCCAGCCCATAGCCAAAAGCGACGAGGGTGATCAGCGGCTCGGCGATGTTGCCCACCAGGCTGGGCAGGGCCAGCTTGCGCCAGACCAGCCAGTTGCGCCGGAACACCGGCCACCAGCGACTGCTCAGCTGCGGCGGTCGCAGCAGGGCGGGCGGGCGGGCGGGCGCGGCCGCTGGCGGGGCGGCGGCTGCGGCGGCGTCTGTCGGGATCATGCGGCTTCGCGGATCTGGCGTCCGGTGAGTTTGAGGAACAGGTCTTCCAGGTTGGCCGGGCGGTGCAGCGTGCGCAGCTCGGGGTAGCCGCCCAGGGCGGCCAGCAGGCCCTGGGCGTCGGCGGTGTAGAAAAACACCGTTTCGCCGCTGACCTCCACGCGCGCGGCCAGCGCCTTCAGGGGCGATTGCGCCAGCGCCAGCGCGCCGGCGCCATACACCTCGACCACGTCGGGCTCCAGGTTCTGCGCGATCAGCGCGCGCGGCGTGCCCTCGGTCATCTTCTTGCCGTGGTCCAGCACCAGCAGGCGGTTGCACAGGCGCTCGGCCTCGTCCATGAAGTGCGTCGTCAGCAAGATCGACATGCCCTGCTGCACCAGGCGCTGCAGCCGCTCCCACATCAGGTGCCTGGCCTGCGGGTCCAGGCCGGTGGTTGGCTCATCCAGCAGCAGCAGCTGCGGGTCGTTGACCAGCGCCCGGGCCAGGCTCAGGCGGCGCTTCATGCCGCCCGACAGCTCGCCGAGCTTGGCGTCGGCCTTGTGGCTGAGCGCGGCGAATTCGAGCAGCTTCGGGATGCGCTCCTTGATCACCGCATCCTTCAGGCCGAAATAGCGGCCAAACACCAGCAGGTTCTCGGCGCAGGAAAAATCCGGATCCAGGCTGTCGAACTGGCTGACGATGCCCAGCCGCGCCTTGATGGCCAGGGCGTCTTGCGGCATGTCCAGGCGGGGCGAGCGCCCGCCCTGCGCAAAGTAGCTGATGCGCCCGCTGTCCGGGCTGGCCAGGCCCAGGCACAGGCGGATGGTGGTGGTCTTGCCGGCGCCGTTCGGGCCGATCACGCCCAGGCACTCGCCCGGCGCAATGGAAAACGACAGCTGGTTGACCACCAGCTTGCCGCCATAGCGCTTGCTCAGGTCGACGGCTTCGAAAAGGGGTTGGGGCATGCCTTGATTGTGCCCGCGCCCCTGCGCCGGCGTCAGGCGCGCCCGATGCCCTTGGCAAAGGCTTGAAGTACAGTTGCCGGGTCCGGCAGTTGGCCCGGCATTGCCTGGCCGGCCGCAGTTTTTTGGCGGCCTGTCCCTGTTTTTTTTCACTTCGGTTGATTGCGACACCCCATGACCACTCTCGGAACGCCCCTGTCCCCCCACGCCACCAAAGTCATGCTGCTCGGCTCGGGCGAGCTGGGCAAGGAGGTGCTGATCGCGCTGCAGCGCCTGGGGGTCGAAACCATCGCGGTCGACCGCTATGACCAGGCGCCGGGCCAGCAGGTGGCGCACCATGCGCGCACCATCGTCATGAGCGACCCGGCGCAGCTGAAAAGCCTGATCGAACAAGAAAAGCCCGATTGGGTGGTGCCCGAGATCGAGGCGATTGCCACCGACATGCTCGAAGAACTCGAGGCCGCCGGCGCCGTGCGGGTGATCCCGAACGCCCGCGCCGCCCGCCTGACGATGGACCGCGAGGGCATTCGCCGCCTGGCCGCCGAAACGCTCGGCCTGCCGACCAGCCCGTATGTGTTCTGCGATTCGCTGGCAGAGTTGCAAACGGCGATTGATTCAAGCATCGGCTACCCGTGTGTCGTCAAGCCGGTGATGAGCTCGTCGGGCAAGGGCCAGAGCAAGCTGGCCCTGCCCAAAGACGTGGCGCCGGCCTGGGACCATGCCATGGCCGGCGGGCGGGTCAGCCGTGGCCGGGTGATCGTCGAGGGCTTTGTCGATTTCGACTATGAGATCACGCTGCTGACGGTGCGCGCCGTCGGCGACGGCGGCGCCATCCAGACCCATTTTTGCGAGCCGATCGGCCACCTGCAGGTCGGGGGCGACTATGTCCAGAGCTGGCAGCCGCAGCCCATGCAGCCGCTGGCCCTGCAAAGAAGCCGCGCGATTGCCCGGGCGGTGACCGACAACCTGGGCGGCCAGGGGGTGTTTGGCGTCGAGCTGTTCGTCAAGGGCGACGACGTCTGGTTCAGCGAGGTCAGCCCGCGCCCGCACGACACCGGCCTGGTGACGCTGTGCACCCAGTGGCAAAACGAGTTTGAGCTGCATGCCCGGGCGATCCTGGGCCTGCCGGTCGACACCGCCTTGAAAAGCCCGGGCGCCAGCGCGGTGATCTACGGCGGCGTGGATGCGGCCGGCATCGTGTTCGACGGCGTGGCCGAGGCGTTGGCGGTGCCGCAGACCGACCTGCGCCTGTTCGGCAAGCCCGAGAGTTTCGTCAAGCGGCGCATGGGCGTGGCGCTGGCGTTCGATGCCGATGTCGATGTCGCCCGCAGCCGCGCCGTTCTGGCGGCGTCGAAAATCAAGCCCCGGGCGGCTTGAGCCATCATCCGGGCGGCCCTGGCCGGACACTGCCAATGAAGCCATAAATCCATAAACCCATGAACCCATGAACCACAGCCTGCTGTTTTCCAGCCTGCTGTCCTGGGCGGACGATTCGGCGCTCAGTGTGCTGATAGCGGCGCTGGTCGCGGTGCTGCTGGGCTTGCTAGGGCATCGCCTGAGCGAGTCCATGGTGCTGCGCCTGACCCGCTCCCTGCCGATTTCGAACAGCGCGGCCCGCCAGTGCCGCAGCCCGGCCCGGCTGCTGATGCCGCTGCTGGCGCTGCAGGCGGTCTGGCATGCCGCGCCCGACACCTTTCCCCTGATCGGCGGGGTGCGCCATGTCAACGGCCTGCTGCTGCTGACCGGCCTGACCTGGCTGGGAGTGCGCGCCGCGCGCGGCGTGGCCCAGGGCGTCATCGGCCTGCATCCGCTCGATGTCGACGACAACCTGCAGGCGCGCCGCATCCACACCCAGACCCGGATGCTGGCGCGCACCGCCATGTTCATCATCGTCACTGCCGGGCTGGCCTTGATGCTGATGACCTTTCCGGGCGCGCGCCAGATCGGCGCCAGCCTGCTGGCCTCGGCCGGCGTGGTCGGGCTGGTGGCCGGCATTGCCGCGCGGCCAATTTTCAGCAACCTGATCGCCGGGCTGCAGATTGCGCTGGCCCAGCCGTTTCGCATTGACGATGTGCTGATCATCCAGGGCGAATGGGGCCGGGTCGAGGAAATCACCGGCACCTATGTGGTGCTGAAGATCTGGGACGAGCGCCGCTTGATCATTCCGCTGCAGTGGTTCATTGAAAACCCGTTCCAGAACTGGACCCGGGCGGACGCCCGGATCATTGGCACGGTGACCCTCTGGGTGGACTACCGCATGCCGCTGGCGCCGCTGCGCGACGCGGCCTTGCTGGCCTGCCAGGCCGCGCCCGAGTGGGACCAGCGACTGTGCCTGCTCCAGATGGTAGAGGCCGGCGAGCGCGCCGTGCAGCTGCGCGTGCTGGTGACCTCCAACAATTCAAGCCTGAACTGGGATCTGCGCTGCAAGGTGCGCGAGGCGCTGGTGGACTGCATGCAGCGCGACTGGCCGGCGCATCTGCCGTTGATGCGGGCAGACGTGGGGGAGCGTTCCACGGCGGGCGGGAGCCGATTTCAGGCCGGCGACTGACGTTTGTGCATCAAAAGTGCCTCTTGTGCTTGCTGCATGGTTACAAGAAGCTATTGAATTAATAGCAACTGTGGCCGGGGCCCGCGCTGCGCCACCCCGACTCCTCTAGCCGCCAGGCGCCGTGACCTCTGGCGCGTCGGCCGGCAGGTCAGGGCTGTCCATCAAAGGGAACTGGTCCGCGCCGGGCAATTGGTAGTGCCACCACTCGCGCGGATGGTGCACAAAGCCAGCCTCCAGCATGACCGTCAGCAGGCGCATGCGGTTGACCTGCACGGCCGCCGCATGGCCGGCGTGGAAATGGTGCGAGGCGGCGGTCATGGTGTCCACCGGCGTGCCCATGTCCAGCGCCTGGCCGTCGGCGCCGGCCAGCGTCAGGTCGACGGCCACGCCGCGCGTGTGGTTTGAGCCTTTTTTCGGGTCGGCGATGTAGTCCGGGTTGGGCGCTGCGGCCCACAGCGCTTCCTGCGCTGCCTGCGGCCGGAAGGCGTCGAGAATCTTCAGCCGAAAACCCAGGCCGCGCGCCGCCAGCACGGCCCGGCGCAGGCTGCTTTCGGCCTGCGGATGCAAAAAGCAGCGGCCATGGCGGTAGATCACCCGGCCGGTGAAGTTGTTGGCGCTGGCGTAGACCAGGTCAATCAGCACATCGTGGCTGTGCTCGGTGATGGCAACCAGGCGGGGCGGTTCGGACATGCGGCGGAAGGAAAAAAAGGAAAAAGAAAAAAAGCCGGCTCAGCCGGCCAGGCCGACATAGACGTTTTGCACATCGTCATTGGCGTCGACCGCCGCCAGGAAGGCTTCGACGTCATGCAGGTCGCCCGGGCTCAGGGAGGCGGGATTGACCGGATTTTTCGGCTTGTAGCCCAGTTTGGCCGTCAGCACCGTGAAGCCCTGGGCCGGCAGGGCGCGGCTGACCAGGTCAAGGTCGGAGTGGTCGGTCAAAAACAGCGTCGTGCCGTCCTCGTGGCCGGGCTCGAAATCCTGCGCGCCGGCCTCGATGGCGGCCAGTTCGGCATCGGCGCCCGCGGCCAGCGGCTCGGCCTCGATCATGCCGACATGCGCAAAATCCCAGGCCACCGAGCCGGCGCTGCCCAGCTGCCCCTTCCTGAACAGCACGCGCATTTCAGAGGCGGTGCGGTTGACGTTGTCGGTCAGGCATTCGACCATCAGCGGCACCTGGTGCGGCGCAAAGCCTTCGTAGATGACATGCTCGTAATGCACCGTCTCGCCGGTCAGGCCGGCGCCTTTTTTGATCGCCCGGTCCAGGGTTTCCTTGGGCATGGAAAGCTTGCGCGCCTGCTCGACAACCAGCCGCAGGCGCGCGTTGGACGCCGGGTCGGCGCCGTTGCGCGCCGCGATCATGATGTCCTTGGACAGTTTGCCAAAAATCCGGCCCCTGGCGTTTGCCGCCAGGTCCTTGCCTTTTGCTTTCCATTGCGCGCCCATGAGATGGTTTCCTTGACTGTGGTGGCGCGCAAAGGCGCCTGACGGGGTGGGAGCCGGCTGGCGGGCCGGGCGCTGCGGCACCAGGCGCGGCGCTCGACCGGAAGGGCCTTGGTTATACACCTATCGCCAGGCGGTTTGGCACCCGCCGGGCGCTTGCGGGCTGCCTTCGCCGGCTGCCGGGCCGCCGCGCTCTGCCCCGGCGGAAAATTGGCGCTATGCTCGCCGGACCACTTCAGGGAAAGCGCCATGTCCACGCCCGAATT
>JACMQR010000051.1 GCA_014376885.1 Polaromonas sp. | reverse complement strand
CTGGGCGCGCTGCAGTCCTGGTCCCGGCAGGCGCTGGCCAGCCTGTGGTTTGAGGCGCGCCAGCTGCTTCGGGTCAGCCGCATCGACCAGCCCGAGGCCGCCCTGCTGGCGCCCGAGCAGGCTTTTTTCCTGCGCGAAAACTTAAAGCTCAGGCTGCTCAATGCGCGCCTGGCACTGCTGTCGCGCCAGACCGATGCGGCCAGGGGCGACCTGCTCAATGCCAGCACCTGGCTGGGCCGCTATTTCGACCCGGCGGCGCGCAAGACCCAGGCGGCCCTGCAACTGCTGGCCCAGGTGCAAGGCCAGCTTAAAAACACCGAGCTGCCGCGCCTGGACGAAACCCTGGCGGCGCTGGCAACCGCCGCCGCTGGCCGCTAGCGCCCGGCTCTACAGGCAGGTCCAGCTTCCCATGCGCGCCGCTCTTTGGTTCATCGCCCTGTTCGGCATCGCCGTGGCAGCGGCCCTGTTCGCCGGCAACAACCAGGCGGTTGTGACCGTGTTCTGGCCGCCGCACCGGGTCGATGTCTCGTTCAACCTGGCCATGCTGCTGCTGGTGGGTTTGTTTTTCCTGTTTCACCTGGCTTCGCGGGCGCTCTCGGCGCTGTTTTCGCTGCCGCTCGAGGCGCGGCGCTGGCGTGCTCAGCAAAAAGAACGCGCCATGTATGGCGCCCTCATGGACGCGCTGGCCCACCTGATGGCCGGGCGCTACATCCGCTCGGCAAAGTCCGCCCAGAACGCCCTGGCGCAGGAAAAAAGCCTGGGGGTGACCACCGACACCACCGGCCATCCGACCGGCCACAGTGACGCCCTGGCCCGCCAGCTGCGCTCGCTGTCGCACCTGCTGGTGGCCGAAAGCGCGCAGGCGCTGCAAAACAAAGTACTGCGCGACCAGCACCTGCAGCATGCCCTGGACAACTCGGACGCGCGCCATGCCCAGGAGGTGCGCGAAGGCGTGCTGTTTCGGGCTGCCCGCTGGGCCCTGGAAGACCATGATGCCAGCGCGGCCCTGGACTGGCTCGGCCAGCTGCCGCAAGGCGCCGCCCGGCGCACCCTTGCCCTGCGCATGCGGCTGCGCGCCGCACGCTACGGGCGCCAGACCTTGCCGGCGCTGGAAACTGCCCGGATGCTGGCCAAGCATCGCGCGTTTTCGCCGGTCGCCGCGCAAAGCATCGTGCGCGGCCTGGCGCTCGAGCTTCTGAACGAGGCGCACGACCCGGTGCAGCTCAAGCAGGCCTGGGCGCTGCTCGACGACAACGAGCGCGCCATGCCCGAACTGGCCGTGCAGGCCGCTTCCCGGCTCATGCGCCTGCAGGGTGACGCGGCGCTGGCCCGTTCCTGGCTGGAGCCGGTCTGGGGCGCCATGCTCGAGCCGGTTGCCGGTCAGGGTCTGGGAGACAGCCTGCGCGCCAAGCTCGTCAGTGTTCTTGAAGCGGGCATGGACTCGCTCGATGCCGACTGGCTGGCGCGCATCGAGGCCGCCCATGTCAGCCAGCCGCGCGATGTCACGCTCCAGTACCTCGCCGGCATGGCCTGCCTGAGCCGCCAGCTCTGGGGCAAGGCGCGCCAGCTGCTCAGCCAGGCCGCGCCCGCCCTGCAGGACCGGCCAATGCAGCGCGCCGCCTGGCGCGCCCTGGCCGCGCTGGCCGAGCAACGCGGCGACGAAGCCGCCGCGATCGACGCCTACAAGCGAGCCGCGCAGCTGTAGCCAGCGCATTTCTCGCGCTACCCCCCGGACGGTCCCAGCGACGGTCGCCGGCAGGGCCGACAACGCTGACGGCGAACATTCCCGGGCAAGAGGGCCGGCAACCGCGCAACAAAAAAGCCGCATCCTTGCGGAATGCGGCTTCAGTGCCTCGGGGCTTTCAGCAAGCCGGCGGTCCCAGGCTCTGGGACGCCGGCCGCTGCCAGGTGCCGGTCAGTCGGCTGATTTTTCGAACGGCAGCGGCAGGCTGCTCAGGTCGCGTTTTGTTTCAACTAGCACCAGCGGCGCCTGCTCGGGCGCCACCCGCGCAGGCCGCTCGCGCGGCACCTGGACCGGCTTGACCTCGGCAGCCATGGCGGACCGGGCTTGCGCAACCTTCACCGCATCGGAGTTGATCCACTGCAGACCGGAATTCTCGGCGACCTGGGCCAGGTCCTGCAGGGGCAGCTCGTAGGCCTGGACCTTGGGCAAACCGCCGGCAATGGCTGGCTCAGCCGCCACCACCACTGGCGCAGCCGGTGCAGCGGCCGGCATGATGGGTGCTGCAAGCGGCGCGGCGGCTGCCACCACGGCGACCGGGGCTGCTTCTGCGGCGACAAGCTGCGCAACAGCCACGGGCTGCACGCTTTGTGCAGATGGCTGATCAGGCTCAAAAGCATTGTGGCTCGTCACAGCGGCGACGTCCTCGCCCGGGGCGGCCGGCTCGGTGCGCTCGCCCCGTTCACGGCGCTCACGGCCATAGCGGTCGCGGCTGCGGCGCGGCTGGCGCTCCTGGCTGTCTTCCTGACCGTCGGGGCGGGCCTGCGCCTCGGTGGACGACAAAGGCGCGGCTCGGTCGCCAGCCTCGTCGGCTGCCGGCACCACCGCCGGCTGCGCCGCGTCAAAACTGTCGGCTCGCGCGTCTGCGGTCGGTGCGGCCATGCCGTCGCCGCGCTCGCTGCGGCGCTCGTTGCGGCGGCCGGAGCGTTCGCCCCCGCGCTCGCCGCGCTCACGCCGGCCCTCGCCGGTCGGCTCGTCGCTGCGCGCTTCGTTGCGTCCGCCCGGCGGATTGCGCTCGCTGTTGTCGCGGCCTGGCTCGCCAGCTGCTGCCATGGCGGCCTGGTTGGCCAGGGCCAGATCCTGCTCGACGGCGTCGCGGGCAATGCGCTCGCCCCGCTCTGGCCGATCGGCGCGCTCTGGCCGGTCGGCGCGCGTGCGGCTGCGGTCGGCGCGGCCTTCACGAAGTGGGCCCGGTCCTTCGCTGCGCGGCTGGGCTTCGCTGGCATTGTCGCTGCGGCCTTCGCTGCGGCTGTCAGTGCGGAATTCCCCGGCGGAGCGCTCCTGCCGCTCGCCACGGCCGCCCTCGGCGCGGGCCTCAGGGCTACGCTCGCGGCGCTCCCCGCCGCGGCCCTCCGGACGGGCTTCGGAGCGGCTTTCAGAGACCACGCCTTCGCTCCGGCCCCGGCCGCTGCCGCGCCGGCCGTCACGGCCACCGCGCTCAGGGCGGCTGCCGCGCTGCTCGGGGCGCTGTTCGCTGCGGGCTTCGTCCGGCCGGCTGTCCTGCGGCGCCTGGGCAGGCGGTGCGTCCTTGCTGATTTCGTTTGGCGCCATGGTCGGCGTTGGCGCATCGGCCGCGCCAAACAGGTTCTTGATCCAGCCGAACAGTCCTTTTTCTGCCGGCGCAGGCGCTGGCACGGCAACCGGCGGTGCAGGCGGCGCTGCCTTGGCTGCCACCGGTGCCGCAGCAACCGGTGCCGGCTTGGGAATGGCCATCGGCGCCGGCGCATCGGGCAGCACGCCCTTGATGATGGGTTCCTGGCGGTTGTGCTTTTCCTGGCTGCGACGCGTCACCGGGGTCGGGTCTTCATACTCTTCGGCCATTTTGTAGCTGGCTTCGATGTTGTCCAGACGCGGGTCGTCGTGCTTCAGGCGCTCGAGCTTGTAGTTGGGCGTTTCCAGTGTCTTGTTGGGCACCAGCAGCACGTTGATGCGCTGCTTCATCTCGATTTTGCTGATTTCCGAGCGCTTTTCGTTCAGCAGGAACGACGCCACATCGACCGGCACCTGGCACAGCACCGAGGCCGTGCTGTCCTTGAGCGACTCTTCCTGGATGATGCGCAGAATCTGCAGCGCCGAGCTTTCGGTGTCGCGGATGTGGCCGGAACCGCCGCAGCGCGGGCAAGGGATGGACGCGCCTTCGCTGAGCGCCGGGCGCAGCCGCTGGCGGCTCATTTCCATCAGGCCGAACTTGCTGATGGTGCCGAACTGCACCCGGGCGCGGTCCTGGCGCAGCGCATCGCGCAGGCGGTTTTCCACATCCCGGCGGTTGCGCGACTCTTCCATGTCGATAAAGTCGATGACGATCAGGCCGCCCAGGTCGCGCAGGCGCATCTGGCGCGCCACCTCGTCGGCCGCTTCCAGGTTGGTGCGGGTGGCGGTTTCCTCGATGTCGCCGCCCTTGATGGCGCGCGCCGAATTGACGTCCACCGACACCAAGGCTTCGGTGTGGTCGATGACGATCGCGCCGCCTGACGGCAGCTGCACCGTGCGGGCATAGGCCGACTCGATCTGGTGCTCGATCTGGAAGCGCGAGAACAACGGCGCGTCGTCGCGGTAGCGCTTGACGCGGTGCTCATGCTCGGGCATCACATGCGCCATGAACTGGCGCCCCTGCTCGTAGACGTCGTCGGTGTCGAACAGGATGTCGCCGATGTCGCTGTTGAAATAGTCACGGAT
>JACMQR010000050.1 GCA_014376885.1 Polaromonas sp. | reverse complement strand
TCCAGCAACTCGCCAGGGAGAATCACTTTTCTATCAAGCGTCACCAGCTTGATGCCTTGCTCCCAGTCGTCGAACAACATATCCACCTCGGGTGCGGCAAATATTTTGCAGGCAGCGGCATTGAACTGCATGAACCGGCCGCTCTTGCTGACGGCAATTACCCCTTCGCTCATGCTGTTCAGGATCAAATCGCGCATCGTGCGATCGGCGATGGCTTGGCGCAGGGCTGTGTCCAGTTCAATGTGCTGCGCTTGCAGGGATTGCACCATGTTTTTAAAAACCAGCCCAAGCCGGCCAAGCTCATCTTGGCGCGCAGGAGTGGCGCTGGTGGGCTGAAGCAAATCTCCGGGCGCGATTTCGTTTGCCTGTTTCAAAATTGCCTGGGCAGGATTGACCACCAGGCGCTTGCCCAGGGTCCACGCACACGCCAGGCCAAAAGCCGTCATGCCCAGCAGGAGCGCAAGGTCGACCAACAGCAAACGGCGTGCGGCCGCCGTGACTACGTCGTGCGACACGCTGATGGTGGCAAAAATTCCGCCGTTGGCGGCACCGCTTACCGGTGCATACGCATAAACGCGTTCAATGCCGTTGACGTCCACAGCTTCGCGGCTGCCCGCTTTTTGGGCCTTCAGAGCTTCCAGCAAAATGGTCTCTTGCTCCAGTGTGCCGGGCAGGCCCGTGCTGGCGGGGTAAGCCGCCAACACAACGCCGCGCCGGTCCATCACCCGCAATTGCGCACCGTCTGTCAGCGTTCCGGCACGCAGTGCCATGTCCAGCGCAGCGAGTTTCAGTACGGCAAATGCAACGCCGTCAAAAACCCCTTGGCTGCTGTAAATAGGAACGCTGAAGGCAATGCCAGGCAGCCCGCTTTGGCCCAAGCCATATTGGCCCACCGAAAACTTCTGGGTTGCGAGCACGCCTTTGAAGTAGGGCCGGTTGCTGGCATCAACATCCCTGCCAGAATCCACAGCGCGACAAAAAATTTTCCCGTCCAGATTGACGGCCCCCAGATTGACGTAGTCTGCATTCTGGGCCATCAAGTTTGCGAGGTATCTTTCGCACGTCGGATGGTGTTTTTCCTTGATGGAAGGGCCACTGGCAATATCGTCCAAAAGCTGGGCAGTCCGGTCAACCTGGCGCTGCTGGTGCATTGCTGCAAGAAGCACCTGAGTTTGCAGGTTGGCATGCACCTGCAGCATGGCGGCCTGCTGGCTTTTTGCAGTTGACCAGGCAAAGACACCGAACACTGGAACCAGGGCCGCCAACACCAGCAGCATCAGACGGCAGCCAAGGCTCAGCCTGCTCAGCCTCCCGGCTTTCTTGGGTTTTTCCTTGGGGTCTTGCACAACGGGGAACGCGCATGCCAAGGCGCGCGTGCAGGTGCGGGCCTTCAGGGCTGCGTTGGCAGCGGTGAATGTGCTCACAACAAATTGCACGAGGGTGGTGAAACTGATAAAAGCCATCTTTTTCTACTGAAATGCTAATTATATGAAACGGTTTGTTTCTTAGGTGAGGGACTTTCCCCACACGAGAACAAGCCCGTCTGCAGAAAAAGTCTTCGCGCACCAGCCACTCCACGGCGCTGAATGCCAGCGCTTCAGGTCACCAGTGCCCGCCCTGCAGAATGGGTAAGGGCAGCCGTCAAGGCGTCGAGCACGTCGGACTCCAGGTTCCAGCAATGCCAGTAGAGCTCGATGGGCAGCACGCAGGCCGGCGCCAGGTTGACCAGCAGGCCCTGGTCCAGCAGCGGCTGGGCGAGCAAATGCGGCAGCACGCTGGCGCCCCAGCCGGCCAGCACGGCGCGCACCTGGCCTTCGGACGACGGCACGAACAGCTGGTTGAGCAGCACGCGCTTGAGGCCAAAGGCCTGGCCGACGAATTCGCTTTGCATGTCGTCCTTGCGGTTGAAGGCGACAAACGCCAGCTCGCGAAAATTGTGCGCACTGAGCAGGCTGCCGCCCAGCCGTTCGTGCACCAGCGCGGGCGTGGCGACGGCCACGTATTGCATCGCGCCAAGCGGCACCACCTTGCAGCCGCGCAGCGCTTGCTTGACCGTGGTGACGCAGCCCAGCACCTGGCCCTGGCGCAGCCATTCATGCGTGAAGTCCTGGTCGTCGGTGACGATTTCCATCGGCAGGCCCTGCCGCGCCAGGCCGGTCAGGGCGGGCAGCGCCCAGGTGGCGATGCTGTCGGCGTTGATGGCAATCGAAATGCGTTCTTCCTCGCGCGCGCCGCGCAGCGAACTGGGCGCGAGCTCCTTCAGGTCGCGCTCCAGGTCGGCGCGCAGCAGGCGCAGCATGCGCGTGTGCTTGAGCAGCAGCTGCCCGGCCGAGGTGGCCTTGAGCGGCCGGCTGCGCACGATCAGCACCGTGCCGACCTGCGCCTCCAGAGCGCGCAAGCGCTGCGACACCGCCGACTGGGTGATCGACAGGCGCCGGGCGGCGCGCTCAAAACCGCCTTCTTCCACGATGGCGGCCAGGCATTCCAGCGCATCCGGGTCAAAAATGCTCATTCCCGCTGCCTTGACTATTAGTTGCTCTGATGATTTAGCTGACAGTTTAATTTGACTGTTACTGACAGGCAAGCTCCTGCACACTTGCGGCACAGCAAAGGAGACAGGCATGAAGGTGGTGGTTTTGGGCGCCGGCATCATCGGCATCAGTACAGCCTGGCATTTGCTGGAGCGCGGGCACGACGTGACGGTGGTGGACCGGCAGCCGGACGCCGCGCTGGAAACCAGCTTTGCCAATGCGGCGCAAATCTCGGTCAGTTACTGCGAGCCCTGGGCCAACCGGGACGCGCCGCTCAAGGCGCTCAAGTGGATGTTCCGGGACGACGCACCGCTGCTGTTCAGGCCGCAGCTGCCATTCGGCGAAGGCTGGCAGCAATGGCGCTGGGGCCTGCAGTTTCTGGCACAGTGCAACGACGCCGCTTTTGAGCGCAATGTGCAGCAGCTCGTCGCCCTGGGGGCCTACAGCCACAGCGCGCTGAAAGATGTCGTGCGGGCCACCGGCATCGACTACCACCGGCTGGAGCGCGGCATTGCCCACTACTACACCGAGCAGCAATCGTTCGACACCGCTGGCGACGCCGCCGCGCTGATGCGCAAGTACGGCGTGGCGCGCCGCGTGGTTTCCACCGCCGAGCTGCTGAAGATCGAGCCGGCCCTGAGCGCCTTTGCCGGGCGCATCGTCGGCGGCACCTACACCGCCAGCGACGAAAGCGGCGATGCCAAAGTGTTCACCCAGGGCCTGGCCCGGCGCTGCGCCGAGCGCGGCGTGGAGTTTTTGTACCACCACAACATCGTGCGTCTGGAAAAAGCCGGCAATGCTATCGAATCAGTAGCTATATACGACCGCAGCACAAGCACGAACAGGCTAAATGATGCAAAAACCAGGCAGTTGAAGGCCGAGGCGGTGGTGGTGGCCTGCGGCTCCTACAGCGCGCCGCTGCTGCGCACCGTCGGCGTGGACCTGCCGATCTACCCGGGCAAGGGCTACAGCGCCACCTTCGCGCTGCTCAAGCCTGAACGGGCGCCGTTTGTCAGCATGATCGACGACGAGGTCAAATGCGCCATCAGCCGCCTGGGCAACGAGCTGCGCGTGGCCGGCACCATCGAGGTCGGCGGCTACGACCTGTCGCTGGACACACCGCTGGCCCGGGCCCGCTGCCGGATGCTCGCCCGGCGGGTCGAGCAGGTGCTGCCCGGCGTGTGCGACACCCGGCTTGAAGAAGATGGCGGGGCGCCCCGGTTCTGGACCGGCCTGCGCCCGGCGACGCCGACGAACATTCCCTACATCGGCAAAACCCGCGTCGGCCGGCTGTGGGTGAATGCCGGCCATGGCACCCTGGGCTGGACGCATGGCGCGGGCTCGGGGAAGGCGCTGGCCGAGCTGATCAGCGGCGAAATGCCCGCCATGGCGTTCGGCTTTTGCGGCTTCGAGCGCAGCCGGCAGCGGGCCGGACTGCAGGCCGTCTGAATCCAGAACCCGGATTCGTCGCCGCTTGTCTGGGAGCCTGCAATCCGCCAGCTGCCCCCCTCTTTTCCTACAGCATGTCCTTTTTCACGCTGACAGCGTCAACGCACCAAACCACGCAAAGTCACTGCATGACCTTGCCAAAATCAAACACTGCGACCGCCAACACACCCGCCCAGCCGACTGCCGGCAAGGGTATGCCAGCCAAGGCTGCGCAGCCGCAAGAGTCGCTGCCAGGCAGGCAACCCGACGCCCGTGACGGCTTGGCAGAGCAAAGCCTGGAGCTGCCGAGCGACCGCGACGAAGCCCAGGACATGACTGGCAACCAGGTCGACCCGCACATCCGCCAGGCCGCCAGAGACCTTGAAAATGGCCTGCAGGACACCAGCAATGGGCTGGAAACCGACAAGGCCTATAAAAAGCTGTGAGCCCAGGCCGGCCGGCCAGATCCCCGGCCCGAAAAAGGTGGTCCGGCCCGGCCGGCGGCGCCCGCCGCGGGCTTCAGTTAAATTAGCCGCTTATGGTGACCCTTTCCCCCCTTCTTCAAGCGAGCCGCCCGAGCTTTTCACGCGCCGAGTTTCGCGCCTCGCTGGCAATGTTCGCCACCGGGGTGACCATCGTCACCGCGCGCACGCCGGCCGGCGTGCTGGTCGGCCTGACCGCCAACTCCTTCAATTCGGTGTCGCTCGAGCCGCCGCTGGTGCTCTGGAGCCTGTCGCAAAGCGCCAGTTCGATGGCCGCGCTGAGCGCTGGCTCGCACTACGCCATCAACATCCTGGCAGCGGACCAGAAGGCGCTAGCCGAGCGCTTTGCCAGCCGGAGCGACGACCGCTGGAAGGACGTGGCCTTCACCGAAAGCGCCAGCGGCGCGCCGCTACTTAGCGGCGCGGCGGCGACGTTTGAATGCTTCAACCGCAGCCGCTATGAAGAAGGCGACCATGTGATCTTTGTCGGGGAGGTCGAGCGCTGCAGCCACCGCGCCGACACGCCGCCGCTGCTGTTTCATGGCGGGCGGTTTTACACCGAGCATCCCTTGTAGAAGCGCGGCAGCGCTGGCCGGCCCGATCGCGCGGCAGCGTGCGGCCGTATAGCCCCGCGGCTACCATCCCTCCATGACCGCCGCGCGCAAAACCCACCTTGACTCCCTGGCAGTTGGCCTGCTACTGGGCTGCTGCCTGTTCTGGGGCCTGCAGCAGGTACTGATCAAGGCGACGATCGCCGAAATACCGCCGCTGTTCCAGGCGTCGCTGCGGCTGGTGGGCGCCACCCTGCTGCTCGGGCTGTGGTGCGCCTGGCGCCGCGTGCCGCTGCTGCGGCGCGACGGCTCGCTGGCCGCCGGTTTGCTGGCCGGCGCCTTGTTCGCCGGCGAATTCGCCTGCATCTACCTGGGTCTGCAGTTCACCAGCGCGTCGCGCCTGACGGTGTTTTTGTACACCTCGCCGTTCTGGGTCGCGCTGCTGGTGCCCTTGTGGGCCAAGTCGGAAAAGCTGCGTGGCCTGCAGTGGGCCGGGCTGCTGTGCGCTTTTGTGGCGGTGGTGTTCGCGCTGCGCGAAAGCCTGGCGGCTGGCGGCGCGGCGTCGACCCTGCGCGGCGACCTGCTGGGGCTGGCCGCCGGCCTGCTGTGGGGCCTGACGACGGTGGTCATCCGGGCCTCCGGGCTGGTCCGGATTGCGGCCGAAAAGCTGCTGCTCTACCAGCTGGCCGTCAGCGCCGCCGCCTTGCCAGGGCTGTCGCTGGCACTGGGCGAGTCCTGGACCTGGCAGTTCAGCGCATTTGCCTGGGTCTCGTTGGGCCTGCAGACGGTGGTCGGCGCTTTTGCCAGCTACCTGGCCTGGATGTGGATGCTGGGCCGCTACCCAGCCACCCAGATCTCGACCTTCGTGTTTTTCACGCCGCTGTTTGCGCTGCTGTTTGGCGCGCTGTGGCTGGGCGAAGCCGTCACCGCCAGCTTGCTGGCAGCCCTGGCGGCGGTGGCCGCCGGCATCTTGCTGGTCAACCGCCGGCCGGGCGCGCGCCCCTAGGCGCGCCCGGCTCTCACGCCGCGGTCGCGGCGGGCGCTGCAGCCACCCCGGCCAGCCAGGCTTCAAGCTGCTGGCAGTCGATTGGCTTGGCAAAGTGGAAGTCAAAGCCGGCGGCAAAGGCGGCCTGCCGGTCGCGAGGCTGGCTGTAGCCGGTCACTGTGGCCAGGGTGGCGGTCTGCATGCCGGGAATCAGGCGCAGCTGGCGCGCCAGGGTGTAGCCGTCCATGTCGGGCAGGCCGATGTCCAGCAGGCACAGCTCGGGCAGCAGCTTGCGGGCGCAGTCAATTGCCGCCGCCGGATGGAACTGCACCTGCACCTCATGGCCCAGCATTTCCAGAAACATGCCCAGCAGCCGTGCTGCATCGGCATTGTCATCGACCACCATGATGCGCAGCCGCCGGCCGGCCGGGGCGGCGCTGGCGGTGGCGGCCGGCGGCGGCCCGTCGGCATGCGCCAGGCAGGGAAGCAGAATCGTCACCTGGCTGCCCAGACCCATGCCAGCGCTGTGCAGCGCCACCGTTCCGCCATGCAGGCGGACCAGGCTGCGCACCAGCGCCAGGCCGATGCCCAGTCCGCCCTGGGAGCGGTCGGCGCTGCGCTCGCCCTGGGTGAACAGCTCAAAAGCCACCTCGACCAGCTCGCCCGACATGCCGATTCCGTTGTCCTGCACGCCCAGCGTCAGCTGCCCGCCCTGGACGGACATCTGCAGGGCGATGCGCCCGCCGCTGGCGGTGTACCGGATGGCATTGCCCAGCACGTTGACCAGCACCTGAACCAGCCGCGGCCGGTCACCCAGCACCCAGGCCGGCTCTGCGGGCAGCCGCAGGTCCAGGTGATGCGCCTTGCCTTCCAGCAGGGGCCGGATCTGCTCGAGCGCTTCGGCGGCAATGGTGTTCATGTCCACCGGCTGCTGCGCCAGGCTCACCTGGCCCCGGGTGACGCGGGAGGCGTCGAGCAGGTCGTCGATCAGGCGCGTCATGTGCCGCGCCTGGCGCGCAATCACCTCGCTCAGCTGGCGCACCCCGGACTCGCCGGGCGTGCTTCTGGACAGCAGGTCGGCCGCTGTCATGATCGGCGCCAGCGGGTTGCGCAGCTCATGGGCCAGCATGGCCAAAAACTCGTCCTTGCGCCGGTCCGACTGCTGCAGGCTTTGCTGCGCGAGCTTTTGCTCATGAATGTCGGTACAGCTGCCCATCCAGCGGCTGATGGCGCCGTGCGCATCGCGAATCGGCCGGGCGCGCCCCAGCGCCCAGCGGTACTGGCCGGTATGGTGGCGCAGTCGGTATTCGATCTCGTAGGGCTCGCCGGTGGCCAGGCTGTGCTGCCATTTGGTGGTCGCCAGGCCATGGTCGTCGGGATGAACCAGTGCCCGCCAGCCTTCGCCGTCGGCAGCGCCGTGGGCAATGCCGGTGTAGTCGTACCACTGCTGGTTGTAGTAGTCGTGGCAGCCGTTTGGCTGGGCGCTCCAGATGATCTGCGGCAGGGCATTGGCGATGATCTGGTACCTGGCCACAGAGGCACGCAGCTGCGCCTCGATCTGCACGCGGTCGGAAATGTCCATCTGGGCGATCACCGAGCCGGTGATCTTGCCCTCGGCGTCCCGCACCGGCGCGCCGCAGTTCAGCACCGTGCGGCGAACGCCGGGCTGGCCGAACGGCTCGATCTCGATCAGGTCGCGCGGCGCCTCTTCCTCGCCCCGCAGGGCGCGGGCCAGCGCCCCCTGGCGCGGTTCAAGCCGCTGGCCGTGGCGCTCGGAATTGTCGGCCCACCAGGCTTTCCATTCGACAAGATCGCCCGCCTTGCGGTTCAGGGGAGGGTTGCCCCAGATCTTGCGGTAGGCCGGATTGCTGCGCAGCAGCGTGCCGTCGGCATCGGCCAGGAGAATGCCGACCGGTGCGGCCTGCAGCAAGGCATCCAGATGCTGGGCGGTCTGCTGGGCGCAGCGCTGGCTGGCCTGCAGCGCGTCTTCGGCGCGGGCATGCGCGGTCACGTCATGGCCTTCGATGAACACCCCGCTGACGCCGCCGTCCGGACCGCTGATCGGCTGAAAGACAAAGTCGATGAAACGCAGCTCGGCCGGGCCGCCCGTCTGGTGCGAAAACCGCACCGGCATCCGGCTGCCGGTGAAGGCGGTGCCGCTGGCCTGGACCTGGTCCAGCAGCGCGCCATAGTCCGGGCCGTCGGTTTTGCAGCCCAGGGCGCGAAAGGGTTTGCCGACCACCGCGTAGCAGCCCACCAGCTGCTGGTAGGCACGGTTGGCCAGCTCGTACACATGGTCCGGCCCGCGCACCACCGCCATGAAGCCCGGCGCCTGCTCGAACAGGCTGCAGAGCCAGCGGGTGTGTGCCTGCTGGCGGCGCTCTGCCAGAACGCTGGCGGTGGTCTCGCTCAGGGTGCAGTACACGCCGGCCGCCTGGCCGTCCGGCCCATCGACCGGCGCAGACGAAATGCTGAACCAAGCCTGCTCATCAGCCCCATTGCAGCGCCGGGTGAAGCAGGCATTTTCAAAGCTGACCGACTCGCCGGCCAGCGTCTGGTTGACCAGCGGCTCGATGTCGGCGCGCAATTCGGACCACACCGCATGCAGGGGCTGCCCGAGGGCGGCGGGATGCTTTTGCCCCAGGATGTCCGCACAGGCGTCGTTGTACAGCAGGCACAGGTCGGGTCCCCAGGCCACAAGAACCGGGGTCTTCGAGCGCAGCATCAGCCCAGCCACGGTCTGCAGCGCCTGGGGCCAGGAAGAAAGCATGCCCAGCCCAGAGGCGGCCCAGTCGTGAGAGCGCATCAAGGCGCCCAGCGCCCCCCCGCCTTTGAGAAAGCTGGGCGCTGAATTTGGTTTGTCCGACAAAATTTGATTTCTCTAGGTAACTTAACAATGGTACATCTGATGCAGCCCATTAAGCGCAACCGTGCAGGCGGGCGGCCGGCAAATGGACGGGCCAAATTTTGCGGGGCCGACACTAGGCGAAAATGCCTGCTGCCGTCCCCTGCTTTGCCACCCCACCCCAAATGATGTCCACCGCCCTGCCGCTTCGCTCTGCTTTTCCGGCTTTGGCCGCTGCCCTGCTGTTCGGCGCCAGCACGCCGCTGGCCAAACTGCTGACCACCAGCCTGCCGCCGCTGCTGCTGGCCGGGTTGCTGTACCTGGGCAGCGGCCTGGGCCTGGGCGCGCTGCTGGTGATGCGGCGTGTTCGCGAGCGGCGCCGCGCCCAGGCGGTGACGCGGCTGCACATTGCGCGCGCCGAGCTGCCCTGGCTGCTGGGCGCGATTGCCGCCGGCGGCATGCTCGGGCCGGCGCTGTTCATGCTCGGCCTGGCGCAAACCGGCGCGGCGCCAGCGTCGCTGCTACTCAACCTGGAGGGCATGCTGACGGCGCTGATCGCCTGGTGGGTGTTCCGGGAAAATGCCGACCGCCGGATTGTCCTGGGCATGGTGGCCATTGCCCTGGGCGGCGTGCTGCTGTCCTGGCAACCGGGCGCGGCGGCGCTGTCGCCCGGCGCGCTGCTGATCGCCGGCGCCTGCCTGTGCTGGGCGCTGGACAACAACCTGACACGCCAGGTGTCCAACAACGACGCGCTGCTGCTGGCCTGCCTCAAAGGGCTGCTGGCCGGCGTGACCAACACCGCCCTGGCCCTGGCCGGCGGCGCCGCCCTGCCGGCCCTGCCGGACGCGGGCTATGCCGGCCTGGTCGGCTTTGCGGGCTACGGCGTGAGCCTGGTGCTGTTCGTGGTGGCGCTCAGGACGCTGGGCGCGGCGCGCAGCGGTGCGTACTTTTCCGTCGCACCGCTGTTTGGCGTGCTGATTTCCCTGGCCATCTGGCCGGCCGCGCCAGGCGGGCTGTTCTGGGTGTCGGCCGCGCTGATGGGCCTGGGCGTGTGGCTGCACCTGAGCGAGCGGCATGCGCACGCACATACCCACACGCCTCTTTCGCACAGCCACCCGCATGAGCATGACGCGCACCACCCGCACACCCATGACGCGGCCGAGAAGACTCAAGCGCCGCATGCGCATGCCCACCGGCATGAAGCCCTGACCCACAGCCATGCCCATTACCCGGACATCCACCACCGGCATCCGCACTGAGCGGGCAGGCCCCGGCAATCGGTGTCAATTTCTTACGTGTTGCATCGCAGATTTTTGCTAATGTCGGCCTAAACGCCAGCGCATTGCTGTTTTTGTTCAAACTTCACCCGGCGCCCTGCGGCCCACCCGATTGCCATGAACCCACCTGCCCCAGCCCCGCGCCCCGAGGAAATCGAACTCAAGCTGGCCCTGCCGACCTCGAACCCACAGGATCTGGCCCGGCGGCTGGCGCGCGTGCCGGTGCTGGCGCGCTGTCCGGCCACGCAGCGCCAGCTGCACAACATCTACTACGACACCCCGCAGCAGGATTTGCATGCCGAGCGGGTGGCGCTGCGCTTGCGCCGCGTCGGCGCCGGCGCCCAGCCGGAGTGGCTGCAAACCCTGAAGATGGGCGGCCGCAGCGACTCGGCGCTGAGCCACCGCGGCGAATGGGAGGTGCCCGCGCCCGGCGCCGGCCTGGCGCGCGATGCGCTGGAGGCCACGCCCTGGCCGGAGTTCGATCCGGACGGCAGCGTGTTCAAGGCACTGGCGCCGTGCCTGGTCACCGCCTTCGAGCGCACCAGCTGGCCGGTGAAGAAGCGCGGCGGCAGCCTTGTCGAGGTGTCGCTGGACATTGGGCAGATCGTCGCCGGCGGCCAGAGCGCGCCGGTGTGCGAGCTCGAACTCGAACTGCTCGCCGGCCACCCGGCGGCTT
>JACMQR010000333.1 GCA_014376885.1 Polaromonas sp. | reverse complement strand
GCCGGCACGCTGGCCTATGTGAACGCCGGCACCCAGCTGGCCAGGGTCGATTCGCTGCGCTCGGTGCTGTCGCCCGGGCTGATCGGCGCATTCGCCGTGCTCGGCCTGCTGCCCCTGGGCATCGGCCAGGCGCTGGGCGTCATCAGGCGCCGCCGGGTGTATGCCCGCTGGAAGGCCGTCCGGCCGCGCTCCTTTGACTGCAACCTGGTGGTGATTGGCGCGGGAGCCGGTGGGCTGGTGGCGGCTTATATCGCCGCCGCCGCCCAGGCCAAAGTCACCCTGGTCGAAAGCCACAAGATGGGCGGGGACTGCCTGAACTACGGCTGCGTGCCGTCCAAGGCCTTGATTCGCAGCGCCACACTGGCCCACCAGATGCGCCATGGGGCGCGCTACGGCCTGAGCAATGCGAATGCGGACTTCAGCTTCAAGGCGGTGATGCAGCGCGTCAAGGCGGTGATCCGCGCCATCGAGCCGCATGACAGCCCGGCGCGCTACAGCGCCCTGGGTGTCGAGGTGCTGCACGGCCATGGCCGTATCGTCAACCCCTGGACCGTCGAGGTCGCCCTGAGCAGCGGCGGCACGCGGCAGATCACCACCCGCAGCATCGTCATTGCGGCCGGTGCCCGGCCAATAGTGCCCGAGCTGCCCGGCCTGCATGAGGTCGGGTTTGTGACCAGCGACACGCTGTGGGAGGTGTTTTCCGAGTTGGACGCGGTGCCGGCGCGCCTGGCGGTGCTGGGCGGCGGGCCGATTGGCTGCGAGCTGGCCCAGGCCTTTGCCCGACTGGGCGCGCAGGTCACGCTGATTGACAACGCGCCGCGCCTGCTCAGCCGCGAGGACGAGGATGTCTCCAGCCTCACCCTGGCCGCGCTGCAGGCCGATGGCGTGCGCGTGCTGACCGGCCACCAGGCGCTGCGCTGCGAAAACAGCAGCGGCCGCAAGCTGCTGTGGGTGTCCTGCCAGGGCCGCGACACGGCTGTCGAGTTCGACCAGCTGATCTGCGCCGTGGGCCGCCAGGCCCGGCTGACCGGCTATGGCCTGGAGGAACTCGGCATTCCGGCAGAGCGCACGCTGCAGACCAACCCGTATTTGCAAACCCTTTACCCCAACATCTTTGCCGCAGGCGATGTCGCCGGGCCCTACCAGCTGACCCATGTGGCGGCGCACCAGGCCTGGTATGCCGCGGTCAATGCGCTGTTCGGCGACTTCAGGCGCTTCAAGGCCGATTATTCGGTCATTCCCCGCACCACCTTCATTGACCCGGAGGTCGCCCGGGTGGGTTTGAGCGAAGCGGAAGCCAACGCACAAAATATTGCCTTTGAAGTGACCAAGTACGGCATTGACGAGCTGGACCGGGCAATTGCCGACAGCGCGGCAAACGGCTTTGTGAAAGTGCTGACGGTGCCCGGCAAGGACCGCATTTTGGGCGTGACGATCGTCGGCCAGCATGCCGGGGATTTGCTGGCCGAGTATGTGCTGGCCATGCGCCATGGGCTGGGGCTGAACAAGATCCTGTCGACGATCCACACCTACCCGACGATGTCCGAGGCCAACAAATACGCCGCCGGCGAATGGAAGCGGGCGCATCTGCCCAGGCGGCTGCTGGCCTGGGTGCGCCGTTACCATGACTGGAAAAGGAACTGACATGCCACTGATTCGGCCACCGGCTCGCCTGAGGCACCATGCTGCTATGCTTAGCATAGCGTGCTGTGTAGCAGGGGCAAGCACAAGCCCGGTATTTGCTGAAAATTCGGCGGTGCTGCCAACGCAGCTGCACCCGTTTTCGTCCGCCAGCGGCCCGACCCCGCCTGCGCCCTGGCGGGTGGTCGGCCTGCCCGGGTCGAGCAAGCCGCTGACGCGGTTTGACATCGTGCCCCTGGACGGCCACCCGGTGCTGCGGGTGCAGACCGACCGGTCGTATGCCAACCTCGAGCATGACCTGCCAGGCCTGGAAGTGCCGCCGGGTGCGCTGCTGCGCTGGCGCTGGCGGCTTGACCAGCCCCTTAGCGGCACCGACCTGCGGCGCCGCGAAGGTGACGACAGCCCGCTCAAGGTGTGCGCCTTGTTTGACATGCCGATCGAGCGGCTCGGCTTTGTCGAGCGCAACCTGCTGCGCGCGGCGCGCACGGTCAGCGGCGAAAACCTGCCCGCCGCCACGCTGTGCTATGTGTGGGACGAAAGCCTGCCGGCTGGAACCCTGCTGGACAATGCCTTCAGTCACCGGCTGCGCTTCATCGTGCTCGACAGTGGCCACCGGCAGCTCGGCCAGTGGGTTGCCCATGCACAGGACCTGGCGGCCGACTTTCGGCGCGCTTTTGGCAATGAATCGACCAGCGTGCCGCCGCTGCAGGGCCTGCTGGTC
>JACMQR010000049.1 GCA_014376885.1 Polaromonas sp. | reverse complement strand
ACGCTGGAGGCCGACACAGCGAGCTGGTTGGCCTGGCGCGCGTTGTCCGCGTTTTGCTTGACGGTCGACGTCAGCTCCTCCATCGAGGCGGCCGTCTCCTCCAGCGAGGACGCCTGCTCTTCGGTGCGGCTGGACAAATCTTGGTTGCCCGCCGCAATCTGGCCCGACGCCGTGGCTATCGTGTCCGTGCCCTGGCGCACCTGGCCGACAATGCCCACCAGGCTGGTGTTCATGTCCTTGAGCGCCTGCAGCAGCTGGCCGGCCTCGTCCGAGGTTGTCACTTCAATCCAGGTGGTCAGGTCGCCGGCGGCGACGGTCTGGGCCACCTGCAGCGCCTGGCCCAGGGGGCGGACAATGCCGATGGTCAGTCGCCAGGCCACCAAGGAGCCCAGCCCCAGCAAGGCCAATACCAGCATATTGCGCTGGCTGGAATGGTTCAGCGCGTCAATCGAGACGAGTGATTGGTCGATTGCCGACTTCTGGTGAACCAGCATGTTCTTGATACTGGCATCGTAGGCCGCCAGCGCCGGTACGAGTTTTTCCTCGGTCAGCTGCGTAACCTGCGCGTTCTGCCCGTCAGCCTTGAGCCTCATCAAACTGCCGCGCAACCCGACGTAGACCGCCCGCTTGGCCACCGAGTCTTCAAACAGCGCCTTTTCCGCGTCTGTCTCCAGCAGGTCAAACAGTTTTTTTGAATTTTCGGTAATACCCAGGCTGGTCTGGGTAATGCCTTTTTGAAAATATTTCAGGTTGTCGGCGTCGTTGCTTTTGACAAGGGCGAAGGTCCGAATGCTGTTGGTGCTGGTGGCAACCAGCCATTCAGCGGCGATGCGCTCCTTGACCAGGGCGCGTTCGGCCATGGACTCGACCGCCAGGCCCATGTCACGCAGGCGCCAAATACCGACGGCCGAGATGGCAACCAACAGCAGCAGCACCGTGCCAAAACCCAGAGTCAGGCGCATGCCTATTTTCAGGTTTCTAATGTTCATAACGTTTTCAAAAGATGGGGCAGGTATGGATGAAAAGGTGGCGTCAAATGGCAGTGGACATGCGGAAAAGACAATCCGTTCTGCCACCCACTAGATCATCTGCGCCATGATGCGGACCAGCTTTCCGCCGTAGTTCGGATCGGTGGCATAGCCGGCGCGCTGCAGGCCGTGCGCCGCCTGAGCCGGATCGGGCGTGGCCACCACACCGGCATAGCGCGGGTTGCCGGTGAGGAAGCGAGCGTAGTCGGCAAACGATTCCTCATAGGAGCCATAGGCGCGGAACCGGGCCTGGATTTTTTGAGCTGCACCATTGACGAACTCGGTGGTCGTGGCCTCCACAAACGGGCCTTTCCAGCTCTTGTCGGCCTTGATGCCGAACACGTTGAAGCTGGTGGTTCCGTCTTCAGCCCGAATCTCGCGCTTGCCCCAGCCCGACTCCAGCGCCGCCTGCGCCATGATCAGCTGCGCGGGCACGCCGCTAGCCTGGCTGGCCTGCTGCGCCGCCGGCAGCATGCGGGAAACGAACTGCTCGACATGCGCCTGCGGCAGGACGCTGCGGCTCAGCGTCGCCTGGGCAGTTGCCTTTTCATAAAACGACAGGTCTGGCGCGCGGGTCGGTGCCGGCGCAAGCGGCATGCGCTCCACGGCAGCCAGCGGCGAGCCCGGTGGCTTACCACCCGGCATTCGTGCACCGGCAGCGGTTGCGGGCGCATCAGCGCCCATGGTCCGGCTTAGCTGGGTAAACATGGCCTCGGCCAGCCCCAGGCCCCGGCCGGAAAGGTTTTGCGACAGCTGCTGGTCGAGCATTGAGGTGTAGGTTTTTTCCTGCGAGCTGCTGAACATGCCTTCCGAGGGCGTGGCGTCGCGCATGCTCTTGAGCATCATCTGCATGAACATCACTTCGAACTGCTTCGAAGCCTGCTTCATGCCTTCCTGCGGCGAGGTGCGAACCGTCCGGCGCAGGGCGTCAACGCCTTGCACATCCAGCGACAGGCGCTGGTCGAGCGCGCCGCCGGCGGAAGCGCCGGGAGTGCCCAGGTTGGAAATACCAGCGCTGCTCATGAATAACCCACCTTAAATAATTTCCAGCTCGGCGCGCAAGGCGCCGGCAGCCTTCATGGCCTGCAGGATGGACACCAGGTCCTGCGGATTTGCGCCCAGGGTGTTGAGCCCCTTGATGACGTCGGAAAGTAGGGCGCCGCCGCGCACCACCTGCAGCGCACCGCCTGCCTGGCTGATTTCGATCTGCGATTTCTGCCCGGCCACGGTGGCTCCGCCTGAAAGCGCATTGGGCTGACTGACGACCGGCTCGGTGTTTATCACCACCGACAAATTGCCGTGCGCCACGGCGCAGTCGTTGAGCCTGACGCTCTGGTTCATCACCACCGAGCCGGTCCGGGCGTTGATGACGACCTTGGCCACAGCCTGCGCCGGCGAAATGTCGATGTTCTGCAGGCGCGCCATGAAGCCCACGCGCTCCTCGGGCCGGGCCGGCGCGGTGACCTGGATTACCCGTGCATCGAGCGCCGCTGCGGTGTTCAGGCCAAAGCTGCGGTTGATGGCGTCCGTCGCCAGCTGCGCGGTTCCAAAGTCGCTGGTGTTGAGTTCGAGCATCAGAAGGCCGTCGCCGCCGAGCGGAGAGTCGACGCCGCGCTCGACAATCGCGCCGGCCGGAATCCGACCAGAACTGAGCTGGTTGATTTGCACCTTGCTGCCGTTGGCTGACGCACCCGCACCGCCGACCACCATGTTGCCCTGCGCCAGCGCATACACCTGGCTGTCAGCCCCCTTGAGCGGCGTCATGAGCAAGGTGCCACCGCGCAGGCTCTTGGCATTGCCCAGCGACGACACAGTGATGTCGATGGTCTGGCCGGGCCGCGCAAATGGCGGCAGCGTGGCTGTGACCATCACCGCCGCGACGTTTTTCAGCTGCATGTTGGTGCCCGCCGGCACAGTGACGCCGAGCTGGCCAAGCATGTTATTCAGGCTCTGGGTGGTGAATGGCGTCTGCATGGTCTGGTCGCCGCTGCCGTCCAGGCCGACCATCAAGCCGTAGCCGATCAGCGGGTTGTCGCGCACACCCTGGAAACTGGCCAGGTCCTTGAGCCGCTCGGCCTTGGCAGGCAGCGCGATCGCGAAGCTGGCCAGCAGGCAAAGCATGACGGCTGCGCGCAGCTTGCGACCAGGTGGTGAGGCGGAAATCCGTTGGTTTTGCATGGTCAGAACGGCAGCACGTTGAGGAAGGCGCGCTGCAGCCAACCCATGGTCTGCGCCTCGTCGATATAGCCCTTGGCGCTGTATTCAATGCGCGCGTCGGCCACCAGCGTTGAAGGCACGGTGTTGAGGGCGCTGACGGTGCGCGGATTGACCACGCCCGAAAAGCGGATGAACTCGGTGCCCTGGTTGATCAGCATCTGCTTTTCGCCGCTGACCAGCAAATTGCCGTTGAGCAGCACCTCCACCACCGTGACTGTAATCACGCCGTTGAAGGTGTTCTTTGAATTGGCGCCGCCCTTGGCGCTCATGGCGCTTTTGCCGGTGGCGCTGGCGTCCAGGTCGGCACCGATCAGGCCGCTAATCAGCTTGGGAACCAGCCCCAGCACCGCGCCGGCGCTGCCGCTGCGGCTGGCTTCAGCGCCCGAGTTTTTGCTGGCGTTGATGTTTTCGCTGATCACGATGGTCAGGATGTCGCCAGTGTTTCGCGGCCGCCGGTCTTCAAACAAGGCCTGCGTGCCAAAGCCGGTGCGGTAGATCGACCCGTTGGCTGGCCCGGCGGGCCGCACCTGCAGATCGGCACGGGCGCTCATGGGCTGCTGCACCAGCGGCTCGCGCGGCATTTGCGCGCAGCCGCCCAGCAGCAGGCCAGTGGCCATCAACAAACAGCCCAAGAAACGGTGAATTTTCAGCATGGAAGGCTTTACAACTGCGACAGGCGAGCCAGCATTTCGTCGGATGTCTTGACAACCTTGCTGTTAATTTCATAGGCGCGCTGCGTCTGGATCATGTTGACAAGTTCCTCGACCACATTGACGTTGGACGATTCGACATAACCCTGGCTGAGCGTTCCCGCGCCGTTCTGTCCGGGCGCTGTCTGGTTGGCGCCGCCAGACGCATCGGTTTCAACATACAGGTTTTCACCTTTGGCTTGCAGGCCGGTGGCATTCAAAAAAGTTGCCAGCTGGATCTGGCCGATCTGCACACTGGCGGTGCTGCCAGCCTGGACCACCGACACCGTACCGTCGCGGCCTACCGTCAAGCTGGTGGCACTGGGCGGCAGCGTGATGGCCGGCTGCACCGGGTAGCCGCTGGCGGTCACAAGCTGGCCGTTCTGATCGGTCTGAAAAGAGCCGTCGCGGGTGTAGGCGGCGGTGCCATCCGGCATCAGGACCTGGAAAAAACCGCCGCCATTGATCATCACATCCTTCTGATTTTCCGTCTTGGTCGAATTGCCCTGGGTATGGATGCGCTCGGTGGCGACCACACGCACGCCGGTGCCCAGCTGCAAGCCCGACGGCAGACGCGTCTGGTCCGAGGTCTGGCCGCCGCTTTGGCGCAGGTTCTGGTACATCAGGTCCTCAAACACGGCGCGGCTGCGCTTGAAACCGGTGGT
>JACMQR010000332.1 GCA_014376885.1 Polaromonas sp. | reverse complement strand
TGCCGATCTGGGCAATCAGGCTGCTTTCGACAAAGCTGCGGTCCAGCCACCAGCCCATCACCGCCACCAGCAGCACCAGCAGGGGGGCCAGGCTCAAGATGCCGTAGAACGACATCGCCGCACTCATGCGCATGCCGTCAGCCGCGGTCCACTGGTTCACCGCGCGCCACAGCGGGCGGTAGATTTTCTGGAGCAGTGAAAGGCCCCTGGCGCTGAACGCATGGGGGGGCAAAGGAGTAGCCGTCATGCCCACAGCTTAGCGCGGCGTCAGGGCCGGCGCACGCGCGTCAGGCCGACTTGAACAGCGCGGCGACTTTTTTGCGGGGCTTGATGTTGGCCGAGGTGCCGTTGCGCGGCGCGTCGGCCTTGGACGAGGCTTCCCAGGACGGCAACGACGGGGCCGGCGCGCCGGGCTCGTAGGGGCGGTCGAAAAACGGGTCGCGCACGGCGGCCGGCTGGCGGTGCGGCGTGTACTCGCGGCGCTCCCGGCGCTCGGCGGGTTCGCGCGGCGGACGCGCCTCGGGCGCCCGGCCCTGGCCTTGGCCATCGTCGCTGTCGTTTTGCCGGTACATGCGCCGGCCGTCGTTGATGCGGCCCTGCTCGCTGATGCGCGGCGTGTCTTCCTCGAACTCCAGGGGTTCGAGCTCGATCTTGGTCTTGATCAGCTTTTCGATGTCCAGCACCAGGCGCTGGTCGCTGCTGGCGACAAAGCTCACCGCCAGCCCGGACGCGCCGGCCCGGCCGGTGCGGCCGATGCGGTGCACATAGTCTTCGGCGTTGAAGGGCACGTCGAAGTTGAATACGGCGGGAACGTCCTTGATGTCCAGCCCGCGCGCCGCCACGTCGGTGCACACCAGGAGGTCGACCTCGCCGCTTTTGAACGACTCCAGGGCTTTGAGCCGCTCGTCCTGGCTTTTGTCGCCATGCAGCGCGGTGGTTTTCAGGCCTTCGCGCTCCAGCGAGCGGGCCAGCTTGGCGCAGCCGAGCTTGCTGTTGACAAACACGAACGCCTGCTTCAAGCCGCGCGCCTTGAGGATCTGGTGCAGGGCGCGGCGCTTGTCGTCGGCGCCGACGCTGTAGAAATGCTGCTCGACGGTGGAGGCGGTGGCGTTGGAGCGGGCCACCTCGATGGTCACCGGGTCTTGCAGGAAGCTCGCCGCCAGGCGCTTGATCTCGGGCGAGAAGGTGGCGGAAAACAGCAAGGTGATGCGCTGCTTGGGCAGGTAGCTCAGGATGCGCTGCAGGTCGGGCAAGAAGCCGATGTCGAGCATGCGGTCGGCCTCGTCGAGCACCACATACTCGACCTGGTTGAGCACCGTGTTCTTGGCCTCGATGTGGTCCAGCAGCCGGCCCGGCGTGGCCACCAGCACCTCGACGCCTTTTTTGAGCTCCAGCGTCTGCGGCTTCATGTCCATGCCGCCAAATACCACCGCGCTGGTCAGGTTGGTGTGCTTGGCATACAGCTTGACCTGCTCGGCCACCTGCACGGCCAGCTCGCGCGTGGGCAGCAGCACCAGCGCGCGCACCGGATGGCGCGCCGGCGAGGTCGAGGCGTTTTCATGCTTCATCATGCGCTGAAGCAGCGGCAGGGCGAAGGCAGCGGTCTTGCCGGTGCCGGTCTGGGCGGCGCCCATCACGTCCCTGCCCTGCAGGACGACCGGAATGGCCTGCTCCTGGATGGGGGTCATGGTTTCGTAGCCCATTTCGGCTACGGCGCGGGCCAGCGGTTCGGCCAGCGAAAGATTGGAAAAGGAAGATGTCATTTAGCTTTGGATTGTCGCATTTTGGGTGTGGCTGGCTTTTGGGGCTGTTTTACAAGCCCTGCAGCGGCCCGCCCC
>JACMQR010000331.1 GCA_014376885.1 Polaromonas sp. | reverse complement strand
TCAGAGCCGGCCGGTGCATTTTGCGTGGCGGTGTCGATCAGGTCGGCAAACTTTTTCTGCGCTTCAGCGGTCTGGCCTTCCATCGACTTGCTGAGCTCGGCACCGGCGGACTGGGCGATGTCATACAGGTGGCGGCTGTAGGCGGCGGTTTTCTCGGCCAGCGGCTGGACCATGCTGGCCTGCAGGGCGAGCAGTTCCTGTGCGTCCTTCACGCCCATCACGGCTTGGGCGTTGTTGGCGCTTTCAGCCAGGGCGGCCTTGGTGGCCTGCACATTGAGTTCGACCAGCTTTTCCACGCCTTCGAACGCTTTTTGTGTCAAGCCGAACAGGGTTTCGATATTGGCTTTGTGGGCAGCCATGAGTTGTTCAGCGGTCAGCATAAGTAATCTCCAGATATTTGGTTGGTTTGATTAAGGGAAATAGTTGCTTTGCGCCAAATTGCTGCACTGCAACATGAATTAATTATAGGAGAAACTTGTGACATTGCAAATTATTTAATGTTGCGCTGCAGCACTCATGCTGCTGAGCTGAAATGGCGATGTTTTGAAAAGGCCGACCGCGTGCAAGCTTTCTATGCCGACCACTTTGTTCTTGCGCTGCCGCCCGGGCACCGCTTTCCGATGCCCAAGTACCGGCTGCTGCGCGAGCGCCTGGTCACGGAGCTGCCGGCCGTCCGGATGCAGCCCGCGCTAGCGGCCAGCGACGGCGAACTGGCGCTGGCGCACACGCCGGACTACATTGCGGCCATCACCCATGGCACCCTGCCGGCGCCGGCGCAGCGGGAAATCGGCTTTCCCTGGAGCCCGGCCATGGCCGAGCGCGCCCGCAGGTCGGCCGGCGCAACCGCCGCCGCCGCCCGGGTGGCGCTTGGCCTGGGCCGGGGCGCGCCGGTCGAAGGCATTGCGGCGAATCTGGCGGGCGGCACCCACCATTCCTATGCCGATAAGGGCAGCGGCTTTTGCGTGTTCAACGACAGCGCCGTGGCCGCCCGGCTGATGCAGGCCGAATGGGCACGGCTGCACCGCCAGGCAAAGCGGCCGCTGCAGGTCGCGGTGATCGACCTGGATGTGCACCAGGGCAACGGCACGGCGCAGATTTTTTCGGCGGACGCCAGCGTGTTCACCCTGTCGCTGCATGGCGAAAAGAATTTTCCGTTTCGCAAGGAAGCCAGCGACCTTGATGTCGAGCTGCCCGACGGCTGCCTCGACGCGCCCTACCTGCAGGCGCTGGAGCAGGCGCTCGATGAGCTCGAACGCCGCTTTGAGCCGGGCCTGATCATGTACCTGGCAGGCGCCGATCCGTTTGAAGGCGACCGGCTGGGGCGCTTGAGCCTGAGCTTCGACGGCCTGGAGGCGCGCGACCGGCGCGTCTTTGACTGGGCCTGGCAGCGCCGCATACCGCTGGCGTTTTCCATGGCCGGCGGCTATGGCGTCAACATCGATGAGACCGTGCAGGTGCAGGTGAACACCTACCGGGTGGCCCTGGAGTACTGGAAGAAATGGAAATTTGCGGCTGACGCGCTGGCAAAATAGCGGCCATGACCCTGCCGCCGCGTCCCCTAGCCGAATTTCAAAGCGCTTTCAAGGCATTTCGGCCCATTGGCACCCGGTGGTCGGACAACGACCTGTATGGCCATGTGAACAACGTCGTGTACTACAGCTGGTTTGACACCGCCGTCAACGGCCTGCTGATCGAGCGCGGCGCGCTGGACATTCACGGCGGCAGCGTGATCGGGCTGGTGGTGGAAACCGGCTGCAATTATTTTTCGCCGCTGGCTTTTCCGCAAGCCGTGACAGCCGGCATCCGCGTGGCCCATGTCGGCGCGTCCAGCGTGCGCTACGAAGTGGCCCTGTTCGCGGGCAATGAGCACCTGCCGTGCGCTGCCAAAGGCCATTTCGTTCATGTCTATGTGGACCGCGCCACGCGCCGGCCCGTCTCGTTCCTGCCCCCTGAACTTTTGTCTGTACTGGAGCTGCTCAAGTGAATCCCACTGATCTTCCTGTTTTCCCGGCCCACACCGTCATTGCCGGCGATTTCGCGCCCGACGACGCACCCAGCAACGCCTGCCAGCCACCGGCCAATGCGGTCGACCGGGCGATTGACAGCCGCCAGTCGATGCGCGAGTTCTTGCCCGCGCCGGTGCCGCGCGCCCTGATCGAGCATTTGCTGCAGCTGGCCAGCCGCGCCCCGTCGGGCACCAATACCCAGCCGTGGAAAGCCTACGTGCTGCAGGGCGCCAGCCGCGCCGGCTTGGTCGACAAGGTCTGCCAGGCGCACGACGCCCTGCGCGCCGACCCGGCCCTGGCCTCGGAATACAAGGAGGAATACGACTATTACCCGGAAAAGTGGGTGTCGCCCTACATCGACCGGCGGCGCGAAAACGGCTGGGGCTTGTACGGGCTGCTCGGCATAACCAAGGGCGACAAGGACAAGATGCACCTGCAGCACCAGCGCAACTACCGGTTTTTCGATGCGCCGGTCGGCCTGATGTTCACCCTGGACCGGGTGATGGGCCGGGGCTCGCTGGTGGACTACGGCATGTTCATGGAAAACCTCATGGTCGCTGCCCGTGGCCACGGCCTGCACACCTGCCCGCAGGCGGCCTGGAATGGCTTTGCCAAGATCATCCTGCCGCACATCGGCGCGGCTGAGGGCGAAATGCTGGTCTGCGGCATGGCGCTGGGTTATGCCGACGAGTCGGCGCTGGTGAACACCTTTCGCACGCCGCGCGTCAGCGCTGCTGAATTCACCACCTGGCTGGACTAGATGGGCCCCCACGCTCCCCACTGCGTGTGGTTCGCTGCCCCCCGAGGTGGCTGCCCCGCCTGCGGCCTGGTAAAGCCAGTTCCGCGGCCGGAACTTGCACGGGCAGGGTGCTCACCGTATGCTTATTTTCGGGTCAAAAGATGCAGCCCGTAGCCTCGCAGCCCACATGAGCTTTTCCGTCGTCCAGCTGCTCGGCGGCCTGTCGTACGCCACCACGCTATTTTTAATGGCGGCCGGGCTGACGCTTATCTTCGGCGTCACGCGGATCGTCAACTTCGCCCATGGCAGCTTTTTCATGCTGGGGGCGCTGTTCACCGCACACTGGGTGACGAACTGGTTTCCGGCCTGGGGCGACAGCGCGGCATTGTACCTGATTGCTATGCTTTTAGGAGCTGCTTGCGCAGGACTGGCAGGCGCAATAGCCGAATTCTTTCTGTTAAGACGCATGGCGGGCGCGCCTGAGCTGTACCAGCTGGTCGCCACCTTTGGCTTGACGCTGGCGATGCACGATGCCATGCAATGGGGCTTTGGTCCGGATGAGGTGTTTGCGCCGCGCTTTCCGGGGCTCAAGGGGTCGGTGCAGATTGGCGACGACTTTTTTCCGTTGTACCCGCTGGTGATGATTGCCCTCGGGCCACTGGTGTGGGGCGGGCTGCACCTGCTGCTGCACCGCTCGCGGTTTGGCCGGCGGCTGCGTGCCGCCACGCAAGACCGCACCATGCTGGCGGCGCTGGGCGTCAACCCCAAGCCCTTGATGCTGGGCGCGGTGGTGCTGGGCTGCGCCCTGGCCGGCCTGGGTGGCGCGCTGCAGCTGCCGCGCGAGCCGGCCCATCTGCAGATGGACATCAATGTGATTGTCGAAACCTTTGTCGTGGTCGTCACTGGCGGGCTGGGCAGCATCGGCGGCGCATTTGTCGCGGCCTTGCTGATCGGCCTGGTGCATGCCTTTGGCACGGCGCTGTTTCCGCAGGCCACGCTGGTGGTCGTTTTTTTGACAATGGCGGTGGTGCTGGTGCTCAAGCCGCAGGGACTCGGGGGACAGGCAGCGGCCCTGCTGGCACAGGCTGCGCCGCGCCAGGCTGCCGAAAAATTTCACGGTCTGCGGCTGGGGCGCGTCGGGGCCGGCGTGAGCAGCGCCTTGTTCGTGCTGCTGGCCGGGCTGGCCTGGACGGGCGGCGCCTACTGGCAGGCACTGGCCGCCGACGGGCTGATTCTCATGATCTTTGGCATCAGCCTGCAAGCCATGATGGCGCTGGGCGGGCTGGTCAGCTTTGGCCATGCGGCATTTTTTGCCCTGGGAGCGTATGGCGCGGCGCTGTCGCACAGCCTGTGGGGCGCGTCGCTGCTGGTGGCGCTGGCTGCTGGCTGCGGCGCGGCCCTGGCGGTGGCCAGTGTGTTCGGCGCGGCGGTGGTCAGAAGCAGCGGCGTGTACCTGGCGATGCTGTCGCTGGCCCTGGCACAGGTCATCTGGGCCGGCGCCACGCAATGGGTCAGCTTGAGCGGCGGCGACAACGGGCTGATCGGCCTGGTGCTGGTGACCGATGAAGGCCGGCCGGTTTTTTACGGGCTGCTGGTGGCGCTGGCGCTGGCAGCGATTTTTGGACTGCGCTGGTTCAGCCGGTCGGTGATGGGCGCAGCCTTGCAGGCCGCGCGCGACGCACCCCTGCGGGCCGCAGCGTCGGGGCTGTCCATTGGCAGGCTGCAGTACCGGGTGTTTGTGCAAAGCGCGGTGCTCGCCGGCTTGGCGGGTGGCTTGTTTGCGGCCCACAAAGGCGCGGTGTTTCCGTCGCTGGCGGCCGTGTCCACGTCGGTCGATGCGCTGCTGGTCGTGCTGCTGGGCGGCGTGCACCAGCTGTGGGGCGCTGGCGTGGGCAGCGTGCTGCTGACCTACCTGAGCGCCGAACTGGGGCGGGAAGTGAGCTACTGGCGCGGCCTGCTGGGCGGGTTCATCATGCTGATCATGGTGGCCGCGCCGTCCGGGCTGCTGGGGCTTCTGCCCCGTATCGGCTCAATGCGCCTGCGCGCCATCCCAGGGAGTCGCTGATGCTCAAGGTAGTGCAGCTGGTCAAGCATTTCGGTGGCATTCGTGCGGTCGATGGCGTGAGCTTTGAGGTGCAGGTGGGCCAGTGCGTGGCGCTGATCGGCCCCAACGGGGCAGGCAAGTCGACCTGCTTTGCCTGCATTGCCGGGCAGTACCCGTTGACCGGCGGCCATGTCGAGTGGCATGGCCAGGCGCTGCAAGCCTTGAGCCCGGCGGCCCGGCTGCGGCACGGAGTGGCCCGCACGTTTCAGGTGGCGCAGGTGTTTGAAGCCTTGAGCGTGCTACAAAATGTGCAGCTGGCCGTGCAGGCCAGTCGTGCAGATACGGCAATTTCGGCTTTCAAACAGCTGGACGGTTTGTCACTGCAAGCGGCCAGCGCGCTGCTGGCGCAAACCGGTCTGCTGGCGCTGGCCGATAGCGATGCGCTCAGCCTGCCTTATGGCGCCAAAAAAAGACTGGAACTGGCGCTGGCGCTGGCTGCCCGGCCGGGCTTGCTGCTGCTGGACGAACCCGCCGCTGGTTTGGCCGAAGCCGAGCGCGCCAGCCTGATGCAACTCGTCAAGCAGCTGGCGGCCGACGGCCTGGCGGTGCTCTACACCGAGCACAACATGGACGCGGTGGCCGGCGTGGCCGACCGGGTGCTGGTGCTGATTGAGGGCCGGCTGGCCGCGCAAGGCTCATTCCAGGAAATTTCCCGCGATGCCGCCGTGCGCCGGCTTTATCTGGGGGACAGTTCAAGCCCGGGAGCCGGGCATGCTTGAGGTGGACCAGCTCAAGGCGTTTTATGGCCAGGCGCAGGCTTTGTTCGGCGTGTCGCTGCAGGTGGCAGCCGGAGAAATGGTCGTGCTGCAGGGGCTCAACGGCGCGGGCAAGTCAACCTTGCTCAAGGCGGTCATGGGCCTGGAGGTGCGCACCGAGGGGCGGATTAGCTTTCAGGATTCTGGCGGCCTGCAGGAGGTGGCGCTCTGGCAAACGCACCGGCGGGCCCAGGCCGGCATCGGCTATGTCGCCGAGGACCGGCGGCTGTTCAGCGGCCTGACGGTGCGCGAAAACCTGCATATCGCCGCCGGCCGCGACGCCAGCGCGCTTGAGGCCCGGGTGCTGGCGCTGTTTCCGGCCCTTAAAACCCTGCTTGACCGGCCCGCTGGCCAGCTGAGCGGCGGCCAGCAGCAGATGCTGGCCATTGGCCGCACCTTGATGACCCGCCCGAAGGTCTTGTTGCTTGACGAGCCCTGCGAAGGCATTGCGCCGGTGCTGGTCGAAGCGATCCGCGACGCGCTGCTGGACTTGAGGCGCGGCGGCATGGCGCTTTTGGTGGTGGAACAAAATCGCCAACTGGCCTTCGCCGCCGACCGCTTGCTCTGGCTGGTTGCGGGTAAAGTCAGGCATTCGTGAACACGGCGCGGCGCGCCAGCCGCTGCAGCGCCGGTGTTCTGTGCGGCGTAATATTTTCCATCCACATTCAAAGGACCTTGCCATGACCACCACCACCACCGCCTCGGGGCTCCAGTACGAAGACACGGTGCTCGGCACCGGCGCCATTGCCAAAGCCGGCCAGTATGTCAAGGTGCACTACACCGGCTGGCTGTTCAACGACGGCGTGCAGGGTAAAAAATTCGATTCCAGCAAGGACCGCGGCCAGCCGTTCCAGTTTTCACTTGGTGCCGGCGAAGTCATCAAGGGCTGGGACGAGGGCGTGCAGGGCATGTCCGTCGGCGGCACGCGCCGCCTGGTGATTCCGGCAGCGCTCGGCTACGGCGCGCGCGGCGCTGGCGGCGCGATTCCACCGAATGCCACCTTGCTGTTTGAAGTGGACTTTCTCGGCACCTGAACGCCACCTCGGTAACGCGCGCCGGGCCGGTCAACCGGCCCGCGCCATGTATTTTTCTTTACCGGGCCATCAGGGTTCACCATGATCATCACCAGCCTGCTCGACACCGACCTGTACAAGTTCACCATGATGCAGGTGGTGCTGCACCAGTTCCCGGGCGCCGAAGTCGAATACAAGTTCAAGTGCCGCAATGCCGGCGCGCCCGACATCGGCGACCTGTCGTTCTATGTGCACGAGATACGCGAGGAAATCCGCGGGCTGTGCAGTCTGCAGTTCCAGGATGCGGAGCTCGCCTACCTCAAGGCCATGCGCTTCATCAAAAGCGACTTTGTCGACTTTCTGGGCATCTTCCGGCTCAATGAAAAGTATGTCAGCGTCAAGGCCCTGCCTTCGGGCGAGATCGAGGTGCTGATCCGGGGGCCGTGGCTGCACACCATCTTGTTCGAGATTCCGGTGCTGGCCATCATCAACGAGGTCTATTTCCGCAACACGCAAAAGCCGCCTGGTCTTGCCGAAGGCCGCAAGCGCCTGGAAATAAAAATTGGCCAGTTGCAGGTCAGAAGTCTGGCCGAACTCAAGATTGCCGACTACGGCACGCGCCGGCGCTTCAGCAAGGCTTGGCACGAAGAAGTGCTGCGCACCCTGGCCACCCGCCTGGGCACCGGAGCCGACGGGCAACTGGCCGGCACCAGCAATGTGCTGTTTGCCATGAAGCTGGGCTTGACGCCGCTGGGCACCATGGCGCACGAATACCTGCAGGCCTGCCAAGCGCTTGGCACGCGCCTGCGCGACAGCCAGGTGTTCGGTTTCGAGTCGTGGGCCAAGGAATACCGGGGCGACCTGGGCATTGCGCTGTCCGACGTGTATGGCATGAGCGCCTTCCTGCGCGACTTCGACCTGTACTTCTGCAAGCTGTTTGATGGCGCGCGCCATGACAGCGGCGACCCGTTCCAGTGGGGCGAGCGCATGATTGCCCACTATGCAAAAAACCGTGTCGTTCCCAAGACCAAGACGCTGATCTTCAGCGATGAGCTGACGGTGCCCCCGACCATCGAGCTGTACCGGCAGTTCAAGGGGCGCTGCCACCTGGCCTTCGGCATCGGCACCAACCTGACCAACGACCTGGGCTGCGAGCCGCTGCAGATCGTCATCAAGATGGTGCGCTGCAACGGCCAGCCGGTGGC
>JACMQR010000330.1 GCA_014376885.1 Polaromonas sp. | reverse complement strand
GCCATGGCGCGGCCGCGCTGGCCGCCACGCCCAAGGACACGCTGGTGATTGCCTTCGCGTTCGACGACATCATCACCATGGACCCGGCCGAGGCGTTCGAGCTGTCGGCTGGCGAGATCATGGGCAACACCTATGACCGGCTGGTGCGGCTGGACGTGAACGAGCCGTCCAGGCTGGTCGGCGATGTGGCCAAGTCATGGACCGTTTCACCGGACGGCAAGACTTACACTTTCGAGCTCAAACCCGGGCTGAAGTTTGCCTCGGGCAACCCCTTGACCGCCGTCGAGGTGGCCTACTCGCTGCACCGCGCGGTGAGCCTGGACAAGTCGCCGGCCTTCATCCTGACGCAGTTTGGCTTGAGCAAGGACAACGTGAAGGACAAGATCAAGGCCACCGGCCCCTTGAGCCTGACGATTGAAACCGGCAAGGCCTTTGCGCCGACATTTGTGCTGAACTGCCTGAGCGCCAACATCGGCGGCATCGTGGACCAAAAGCTGCTGCTGTCCAAGGAGCAAAACGGCGACTGGGGCTACGGCTGGCTGAAAACCAACTACGCCGGCTCCGGCCCGCTGAAACTGCGCGAATGGCGCGCCAACGAGATCATTGCGCTGGAGCGCAACGACAGCTACCACGGCGACAAGTCCAGGCTGGCCCGGGTGATCTACCGCCATGTCAAGGAAGCGGCCACGCAGCGCCTGCTGCTGGAAAAAGGCGACATCGACATTGCCCGCAACCTGAGCCCGCAGGACCTTGCCGCGCTGGGAACGAACAAGAGCATCTTGCTCACATCCGCCCCCAAGGGCACGGTGTACTACATCAGCCTGAACCAGAAGAACCCGAACCTGGCCAAGCCCGAGGTGCGGGAAGCCTTGAAGTGGCTGGTCGACTATTCGGCCATTGGCGACACCTTGATCAAGAACATCGGCGTCGTCAACCAGAACTTCATGCCGGCCGGCCTGCTGGGTGCCAGCCAGGACCGGCCCTACAAGCTCGACGTGGCCCGGGCCAAGGCGCTGCTGGCCAAGGCCGGCCTGCCCAATGGCTTCAAGGTGACGATTGACATGCGCACCGTGCAGCCGGTGCAGGGCATCACCGAGGCCTTCCAGCAAACCGCCAAGCGCGCCGGCATCGACATCGAGATCATTCCCGGCGACGGCAAGCAGGTGCTGACCAAGTACCGCGCCCGCACCCACGACATGTACATCGGCCAGTGGGGCGCCGACTACTGGGACCCGCACACCAATGCCGACACCTTCACCCGCAACCCCGACAATGCGGACGACGCCAAGGCCAAGCCGCTGGCCTGGCGCAACGCCTGGGCGATTCCCGAGCTGACGGCCAAATCGGACGCCGCCGTGCTGGAGCGCGACACGGGCAAGCGCCGGGCAATGTACGACGAGCTGCAGGCCGAGTTCCGCAAGACCAGCCCGTTCATCATGCTGTACCAGCAGACCGAGGTGGCGGCCTACCGGAGCAATCTGGAGGGCCTGAAGCTCGGCCCGTCGTTTGACACCAACTACATGTTCAAGGTAGCCAAGCGCTAACACCGGTCTTGGCAACTTTCGATCCCCTTGCCGTCAGTCCGGCGCCCCTGGCTGGGGCCGGCCGGCGCCCGTCACCCCACATTCGCCGCCTGAACGCCCTTGGGCGCTTTCTGGCGGTGATTGTGCTCACCTACCTCGGCCTGCTGGCCGTCACCTTCTTCATCGGCCGGGTGATTCCGGTCGATCCGGTGCTCGCCATGGTGGGCGACAACGCGCCGGCGCATGTCGTGGCCCGGGCGCGCGAGGACATGGGGCTGAACAAGCCGCTCTACACGCAGTTCGCCATCTACCTGCGCAAGGTGCTGAGCGGCGACTTCGGCACCTCGGTGCTGACCGCCAACCCGGTGATGCAGGACATCCGCCGCACTTTTCCGGCGACGCTGGAGCTGGCCAGCCTGGGCATTGTGTTCGGCGCGGGTTTCGGCGTGCCGCTGGGCGTTTGGGCGGCGGTGCGGCGCGGAAAATGGGTCGACCAGGGGGTGCGCATCATCGGGTTGGTCGGCTATTCGGTGCCGATCTTCTGGCTCGGGCTGATGGCGCTGCTGGTGTTTTACGCCAGGCTGGGCTGGGTCGCGGGGCCGGGGCGCATCGACGTGGCCTATGAATTCACGCTGGTGCCCGTCACCGGCCTGCTGCTGCTGGACACCGCCATGGCCGGCGAATGGGAAGCCTTTGGCAATGCGCTGTCGCACCTGATCCTGCCGGCGTCGCTGCTGGGCTACTTTTCGCTGGCCTACATCAGCCGCATGACGCGCTCGTTCATGCTCAATGAACTGGCGCAGGAGTATGTGGTGGCCGCGCGCGCCAAGGGCTTGTCCGAAGCGCGCATCATCTGGCGCCATGCGCTGCGCAACGCCATGGTGCCGCTGGTGACGGTGATCGCGCTGTCGTATGCCGGCCTGTTAGAGGGCTCGGTGCTGACCGAAACCGTGTTTGCCTGGCCAGGGCTGGGGCTGTACATCACCAATTCGCTGCAGAACGCCGACATGAACGCGGTGCTGGGCGGCACGATCGTCGTCGGCTCGGTGTTCATTGGCCTGAATTTGCTGTCCGACCTGCTCTACACCCTGCTGGACCCGAGGACGCGCACGCGATGACCGATAGGACGCTTGCAAAACCCGACGGATTGCGCCAGTGGTTGATGTCCGACCGGCCGCGGTCGCGCAGACAAGCCGCGCTGGGCCGGGCCTATGGCGGCTGGCGCACGTTTGCGCGCAACCGGCTGGCCATGCTGGGGCTGTTCATCGTGCTGGCGCTGGTTGCCGTGGCGATATTCGCCGACCTGCTGGCGCCCTATTCGGCCTACATCGGCGACCTGCGCACGACGCGGCTGCTGCCGCCCTCGTGGGCGCACTGGATGGGCACCGACGACCAGGGGCGCGACATTTTGTCGCGGCTGATGCATGGCTCGCGCATCACGCTGTTCGTGGTGGTGCTGGTGGCCGTGCTGGCCGCGCCCATCGGGCTGCTGGTCGGCACGGTGTCCGGTTACGCCGGCGGGCTGGTCGACGCCACGTTGATGCGTATCACCGATGTCTTTCTGGCGTTTCCGCGCCTGATCCTGGCGCTGGCGTTTGTCGCCGCGCTCGGGCCGGGCATCGAGAATGCGGTGATCGCCATTGCCATCACCTCCTGGCCGGCCTACGCCCGGCTGGCGCGGGCCGAAACCCTGAGCATCCGCCAGGCCGACTACATCGCCGCGGTGCGGCTGCTGGGCGCCTCGCCGGGCCGCATCGTGCTGCGCCACATCATGCCTTTGTGCCTGTCGTCGGTGATCGTGCGCGTCACGCTGGACATGGCCGGCATTATTCTGACGGCGGCGGGGCTGGGCTTTCTCGGCCTGGGCGCGCAGCCGCCGATGCCGGAATGGGGCGCGATGATTGCCAACGGCCGGCTGTACGTGCTCGACCAATGGTGGGTCGCGGCGGCGCCCGGCGCGGCGATTTTCACCGTGAGTTTGGCCTTCAACCTGCTGGGCGACGGCTTGCGCGATGCGCTGGACCCGAAGGCTGCCCAATGAACGCAGCGCCTTTGCTGGTCGTCGAGGATCTGCGGGTTGCGTTCCCGGGCCGCGACGGCGGCATGCTTGAAGCGGTGCGCGGCGTGTCCTTCACGCTGGGCCGCGAGCGGCTGGGCATCGTCGGCGAATCGGGCTCGGGCAAGTCGCAGACCGGCCGCGCCATTTTGGGACTGACCGCGCCCGAAGGTCGGGTCACCGCCCGGCGGCTGGAATTTGGCGGCGTCGATCTGCTCAACTGCCCGCCCAGGCAGCGCCGGGCGCTGCGCGGCGGACGCATCGCCATGGTGCTGCAGGACCCGAAGTTCTCGCTCAACCCGGTGATGACCCTGGGCGCACAGATTGTCGAGACGCTGCAGGCGCACCGCCGCGTCTCCGGCACCGAGGCCAGAAAGCGCGCGCTGGCGGCGTTGGAGTCGGTGCGCATCGACGAGCCGGCGCGGGTGTTCAAGCTCTACCCGCACGAGGTGTCGGGCGGCATGGGCCAGCGGGCGATGATCGCCATGATGCTGATTGCCGAGCCCGACATCTTGGTCGCCGACGAGCCGGCCTCGGCGCTGGACGTGACGGTGCAGCTGCAGCTGCTGTCGATTCTGGATGCGCTGGTGGCCGAGCGCGGCATGGGCCTGATCCTGGTGTCGCACGATTTGCGGCTGGTGTCGTCGTTTTGCGACCGCATCCTGGTGATGTATGCCGGCCGGGTGGTCGAGGAGCTGGCGGCCGGCGGCCTGGCCGATGCCACGCATCCGTACACCCGCGGCCTGATGGCGTGCCTGCCACAGCTGGGCGCGTCCACCCATCCGCTGGCCACGCTGGACCGGCGGCCGGAGTGGGCGCTGTGAGCGCGTACCAGGCTTTGGGGCTGGAGGTCAGCGGCCTGCGCGTCAGTTTTGACGATTTCGTCGCCGTGGCCGACACCTCGTTTCGCGTCCTGCCGGGCGAGAGCTTTGGCATCGTCGGCGAATCGGGATCGGGCAAATCGACGGTGCTGCGCGCCCTCTGCGGCCTGGCGCCGAAAGAATCGGGCACGGTGCAGCTGATTGGCGGCAGTCAAAGCCATTCACCGGGCAGCAAGGCGTTTAGCCGCCAGGTGCAGATGGTGTTCCAGGACCCCTACGCCTCGCTGCACCCACGCCAGACGGTGGACCGGCTGCTGGCCGAGCCGCTGGCGATTCACGGCATTGCGGACGCCGAAGCGCGCATCGAGCGCGCGCTGGGCGAGGTCGGGCTGGGCCAGGGTTTTCGCTTTCGCTACCCGCACCAATTGTCGGGCGGGCAGCGCCAGCGTATCGCCATTGCCCGCGCACTGATCCTGGAGCCGCAGATTTTGCTGCTCGACGAGCCAACCTCGGCGCTGGACGCATCGGTGCAGGCCGAGGTGCTGAACCTGCTCGAAGACCTGCGCCAGCGCCGGCAGCTGACCTTCATCATGGTGAGCCACGACCTGGCGGTGGTCACCCACCTGTGCGAGCGGCTGATGGTGATGCAGCGCGGCCGCACGGTCGAGGTGCTGGACTCCGTCGACCTGACCGCCCAGCGCGTCGCCGAGCCGTACACCCGAAGCCTGATGCAGGCGGCATCGGGCTTTCGGCGCACGCAACCGGCCGCTTGAAGCACGGCCCGGACAGCGCCACCCAACATCAATTGCTATGAATTAAATAGCTGTTAATGTCCGCTGCGATTGCACCACCGAACCATTTGATTGGAATTTTCGGGGTTTTAAGGGCTGCCAGCATGCCGCCGTCCGACAGCGGCGTGGGACAAGCCGCCGCCGGCATGGATAACAATGCACTCCCGTCTCGCTATTCCGGGCCCGGTCCGGCCCGGCCGGGCGCCCGCCCCTACTGACTTTCTCAACCTGTCTGGTCACGCCATGTCTTCCCTCACCCTGCGCTTTATCGCCGAACCGGGCGCTGCCAACCCGGGCGGCAAGGTGCCCGGCGGTACCGTCATGAAATGGATCGACGAGGCCGGCTGTGCCTGCGCCACGCGCTGGGCCAGGCGCAACTGCGTCACCGTGTCCGTCGGCAGCCTGCGGTTTCAAAAGCCCATCCTGGCCGGCGAGCTGGTGGAGGTCGAGGCGCGCCTGGCCTACACCGGCCGCACCAGCCTGAACCTGTCCATCGAGGTGCGCAGCAGCGATCTTCAGACCGGCCAGATGCAGGTGATCACCGACTGCCTGGCGGTGTTCGCGGCGGTCGATGCCGATGGCAAGGCGCTTCCCGTCGTCGCCTGGTTTCCCGAGACGCCCGGCGACATTGCCCTGGCCCAGCGCGTCAAGGCCCACCTGGACAGCGCGCGCAGCCCGCCGCTGCGCGCTGGATGAAGCCCCCGGCGCTCAGCGGCCGCGACCTGGCGGCGGCCCTGGCCGTGGTGCTGGTCTGGGGCGTGAACTTTGTCGCCATGAAGTTTGCCCTGCGCGACTTCACGCCGTTTCAGCTGGGGGCGGCCCGGTTTGCGTTTGCCTCCCTGCCGCTGGCGCTCATCGTCAAGCCGCCGCGGGTGCCGTGGCAATGGGTGGTGCTGTACGGCCTGCTGCAGGGCGTCGGCCAGTTCGGCATTTTGTTTGTCGCGCTGAACGTCGGCATGACGGCGGCGCTGGCCTCGGTGCTGCTGCAGACCCAGGTGTTTTTCACCGCGCTGTTTGGTTTCGTGCTGCTCGGCGAGCGCGCCAGCCGGCCGCTGCAGGCGGGCATGGTGCTGGCGGCGCTGGCGCTGGCCTGCTTTGCCGCCAACTATGCCAGTCCGGGCGCCGGCGCGGGCAGCGCGACGACGGTGGTCGGCCTGCTGCTCACCCTGTCGGCCGCCGCCATGTGGGCCTTGTCCAACATCGTGGCCCGGCAGGTGCAAAAAGTCGCCAGCGACTACTCGCCCATGGCCTTTGTCGTCTGGAGCGGCGCGGTAGCCGTCGGCCCGTTCATTGCGCTGTCCTGGCTGTTCGACGCCCCGGCGGTGCGCTGGCACTGGCTGCAGGCCGGCTGGACCGGCTGGCTGGCGATCGCCTACCTCGGCTGGGTGGCGACCATCGTCGGCTACAGCCTGTGGACCGGCTTGCTCAAGCGCCACCCGGCCAACCGGGTGTCGCCCTTCGGCCTGGGTGTGCCGGTCGTCGGCCTGGCCGCCGGCATGGGGGTGCTGGGCGAAGCCGTCACGCCCTGGCAGTGGGCCGGCATTGCGCTGATCGTCGCAGCCCTGGCCAGCGTCATGCTGGGCGGGCGCTTCAGGCGCAACTGATCGCGCCGCGGCATTGCGGCAGGCAGGCGCTTGGGGTAGCGTCTGACAGCGGGCTGGCGCGGCGCCCGTTATGGTCGGGTTTTGAAAGGACAGACCGCCATGACCGTTCCCCCGATCCGCTCCTTGAAGGAGCTCAAGGACTTCGACGAGCGCCGGCCGAGCTTTCCGGGCGAGCACTGGCTGGTGCTCGGCGCCGGGCTGGCGCTGCTGCTGGCCGCGGGGCGCAGCCGCTCGCTGCTCAAACGCACGGCCGGCTCGGCGCTTGGCAGCGCGCTGCTGTACCGGGCGGCCAGCGGCCGCGACGGCCTGGCCCAGGTGCTGCGTTTCTTGC
>JACMQR010000329.1 GCA_014376885.1 Polaromonas sp. | reverse complement strand
GGTTGCGGGCGCACAGACGCTGCGCCGGGGGCTGGCGGTGCTGCGGCTGCTGACCCGGGCCGGTCCAGGCGGCCTGCGCATGGGCGAGATCGGCCGGCGCCTGGAACTCAACAAGGCCACGGCCATCCGCCTGACGCGCACGTTGCTCGAAGAAGGCTTCGTGGTGCGCGACAGTGTCTCGAGCTGCTACCGGCTGGGGCCCGAGGCGTTCGCCATTGGCCTGGCCACCGAGCCCAGCTACACGCTGCTGCGCCTGGCCGCGCCGCTGCTTCGCACGCTGGCTGCAGAAAGCGGCGACACGGTGTTCTTTTCGGTGCTGCACGGCTATGAAAACATTTGCCTGTCCCGCGATGAAGGTGATTTCCCGATTCGCAACCAGCTCATCAAGGCCGGCGATCGCTGGCCGCTGGGCGTCGGGGCGGGCGCCTGCGCCCTTTTGGCGGCGCTTGACGACCGCCAGATCGATGACGTGCTGGCGCGCAATGCAAGCATGAGGGTCGAGCGTTTTCCGCGCTGCACCGACGAGGCCATCCGCCAGCTCATTGACCAGACCCGGCGCATGGGCTACTGCGTGCAGCCCGGCCTGGTGATCGAAGGCAGCTGGGCTGTGGGCGTGCCGGTGCATGACACAGAGGGACGGCCGGTCGCGTCCATCAGCATTGCCGCCATCGAGCCCCGGCTGGGGCCTGCCAGAAGCGCTGCACTGGGCAGCCGGCTGGTGCAGGCCAGCGCCGAATTGACCGACTTGCAAATGAGCATCAGCCAGGGCCCAGGGGCCTGATTGCTGCCATGACAGTTTCAGCCTTGCCAAGGAAAAAATGAATCATTCAGATTTGTCAGTGGCCCGTCACGCGCCACCGCGCCGGCTGGTTCACCCTGGCCTGGCCAGTGCGGCGCGTATCCAGAGCATGCAGTGCGCCGTGGGCCAGCATTTCCGGCTGATGCTGCAGCCGGGCTTGTCGCTGTTCGACGCGCTGGTCCTGCCGCTGGCTGGCGCCGGTGTGCACAGCGCCTCCCTTATTTTGCTGGGCGGCTACATGGCCGGGGTGGACTACTGCTTTGCCGGGCCCGATACCACGGGAAAATCACTGGCAGCCTATGGCCAGCCGCTGTCGGCCGGCCGGGCCTACCTGATCTCGGGCAGTGCGATGTTCGGCAAAGACGCCGACGGCCAGCCGCTGGTCCACTGCCATGCCGCCTTGCGCACCGAGGCTGGAGACATCAGGGGCGGCCATCTGCTGCCCCGGTCTTGCCAGGTGGGCCCGCAGCCAATTTGCGCATTGGTCACGGCGCTGGATGGCTTCGAGCTGCGCGTGGCGTTTGATGCTGAAACCAATTTGCCGCTGCTGCAGCCGCGAACGAGAAAACTGTCATGACCGGAAACACCGCCGCCAGTTCAACCGTGGTCGAGAGCGGCCGCATGGGCCGGGTGGCCTGGGCACGCCTGGCGCCCAACGAAGATCTGGTGCGGGGAATCGAAAAAATTTGCCAAGCCGAAGGCTTCATGAATGCCTTTGTTCGGGGCGCGCTGGGCAGCCTGGTCGATGCCTGCCTGGGCCTGCCAAACGGGCAGGTCCGGCAGGTCCGGGGGCCGGGCGTCGAAATCGTCAGCCTGTCTGGGGAAGTGCGCTCGGATGCCGCGGGCGCGCGCCATGTGCAGCTCTCGGGCGTGGTGGTGGACACCCAGGGCAAGCTGCACGGCGGGCCTTTCACGGCCGGCGCCAACCTGGTCCTGATGACCTTCGAGGTCACCCTTGAGGAGTGGCTGCCCGGCTGGCAGCCGGCCTGACCAGCTGATTTATTCCGTCAATTTTTTCTCCCCCACCGCAAAGGCGACAACTTTCATGACTCCAACAACTTCCCCAGCCCCGGTTGCCGTGGTCACTGGTGGCGCACGCGGCATTGGCCTGGCAATCGGCCATTGGTTTTTGTCAAACGGCTACCGTGTCGCCCTGCTGGACAACGATGCCGCCACCCTGACAGCCACCGGCGCCCGGCTGCAGGACACAGCGCGGCTGCTGGCGCTGCACTGCGACGTGTCCGATCCGGCAGAGGTGAAGTCGGCCATCGGCCACGTCGATGCGACGTTTGGCCGCATCGACGCGCTGGTCAACAATGCCGGCATTGCCGTCTTCAAACCCATCGGCGAAACCAGCTTTGAAGAATTCCGCCGGGTGTTGGCTGTCAACCTGGATGGCGCATTTCTGTGCAGCCAGGCCTGCGTGCCGGTCATGACGCGCACGGGCGGCGGCAGCATCGTGAACATCGCTTCTATCTCTGGCTTGCGTGCCAGCACCTTGCGCGTGGCCTATGGCACCAGCAAGGCTGCCCTGATCCACCTGACCAAACAGCAGTCGGTCGAGCTGGGCATTGCCGGCATTCGGGCAAATGCCATTGCCCCCGGGCCGGTGGACACAGACATGGCCAAGCTGGTGCACAGCGTGGCCATCCGCTCCGATTATCACGACGTGATACCGCTAGGGCGCTACGGCACGGTGGACGAAATCGCGTCTGCCGTCGGCTTTTTGTGCAGCCCGGCGGCCAGCTATGTGAATGGCCAGGTGCTGGCGGTGGATGGCGGCTTTGAGTCTGCCGGAGTGGGCCTGCCAACGCTGCGCAAAAATCGGCCGGCATAGCGCGACTGGCAGCACGGCAGTCCAGAGTAGCTGCATGGCGCACGCCTGCCCCAGGGCCCGGGACGAGTTCGCATGCCGCATACGCCTGGCAGGCGAGGGGCCGGCTGCGGGTTGGGGCCTTGAAAGCTGCGGGCAGTCAACCCGCAGACTTGACCGGACCACCCTTTTCAAGGCCGCCCTGCGAACATCCCGAACCGTGCAGGTCAAGCCCGAACCAGGCGGCAAAGAGCGTTTGGGCTCCGCGACCGCGGGCACGTCCCAAATTCAGGGACCGCCAGCGCCTAAAACAGTCCCCGGCTGGCCGCGAAGCTCACCGCCTGGGCGCGGGTACGGACATTGAGCTTGCGGTAGATGTTTTTGATGTGGGTGTTGACGGTTTGCGCGCTGATG
>JACMQR010000328.1 GCA_014376885.1 Polaromonas sp. | reverse complement strand
TTCAGTGGCCAGGTGGTGCGTGGCAAAGGTCCGCACCGCAGCGTCCCGCGTCACGCACAACATGCCCCGGTAGATCCACACCGCGCCGGTTTCGCCCGCATGGTCCGAGCGCAGGTCGGCCACCAGGCCGGCTGGCAGGTGCGAAGTGTCGGCTGCCCGCACCAAGCGCTGAATGCCGGGCCGAAGATGCAGGAACCCGCGGTACATCAGCTCCAGCAGCGGCGTAACGCCTGGCAGCGCGCCAAAACGGCCCAGCCAGCGCCAGCCTGGCATGACCTGCCACAAGGCCACGAAGGCCGCTGCTCCGCTGAGCAACGCACCATCGGCCCGGCGTACATGAAAGCGCGCCATGAAGCGGCGGCGTTCGTCAGGCGCAAGGCCGGCCGATGCGTCGCTGACATCCAGCCAGGCCACCGGCTGGCTGGGCTGAAGCGCCTGGTAGACGCCGATTTCCCGGCGGCACAGAGGGCAGGCCCCATCAAACAGCACAGTCAGTGCTTTGCCGCACAGTACCGGTGTGTCAAGAGCGACCGGCGGGCTCATGCTGCGCCCAGACTTCTGGCCAGAATCCAGACAAAAGCGACCAGCTGCGCCAGGTTAAGAGCCACGCTTGCCGCGTGGAGCTGCTTGAAGCGACGGTCCTGGTGGTTGTCGCGCGCATTGTTCACCTGCGGTGTCAGCCAGAAGCGGCTCAGGAAAAAGACCAGCGCCACCGCCCCCAGGCCAGCCTGCACCGGCAGCGCGCCGGCCAGTGCCGCGGCAGCCGCCGTGCTCAGGCCCAAAAACAAATAATATTTTGGAAAAAAGGAGCGCACATAGGCGCTGGCCCATTCCTGGGGCAGCACGACAAAGATGGTAGGTGCAACGGCAACAGTGAAAAACAGCATGATGCCCAGGTTGGCGGCGACGATCAGGTCGCTCAGGTGCGTCAGCATGAACCGGTTTCTTTCTGGAAAGTACGTGCAGCGCAGTAGCCGATGCAATCAGGGAAAGCCTGCCGGCCGACCCCGTCAGGGCGAGCGGCAGCGGCCCTCATGCGGCGCTTCTTTGCATTGAAAAATCGCAGGCATACAGCTGGAAAACCGAATTCGGTCCGCGCGGCGCCGCCGGCAGCGGCAACGGCCGCAGGCCAAAACGCGGCTTGCTGACGCTGATGGACAGGTCGCTCGATGACGCCGCACTCACCAAATCGTGCAGATTCTCGGCATTGAAAGCCTTTTTGCACGCCTCTTGGAAGTCAAGGGCAAAATCGTCACAAGGCGATTCGTTGGCCGCTTTGGGCTGCGTTCCTTCAAAAAACCTCACCACGTCCAGCACGGTGAATTTTTTCAGGTCGCCGTCGACCTGGTAGCCACCGCCCGGGCCTTTGAACGAGGACACCAGCTGGTGCTCCCGCAACACCCGCAAGATGCTCTCCAGCCCGGCGAGCGACACGCTCAGGGCCTGCGCTACTTCGCGGGCGGGCACCGGGTGGTGCGCACCTTTTGAGGCGATGTAAACCAGCGATTCGACAGCAACCCGCGTTCTTTTTGGAATCAACATGATGCGCTTTCAGAGTTATTTAATTTGTTTGCGTAGATACTTGTGTGTAGCTTACCGCTAATCTACATACAAAAAACGATTCCCGGTTAAAAATATGCCCATTAAATCGATTCTGAGTTATAAATAGCTAAATCTACGCACCATTCATGCAAAAAACTACTCAACCATTGCCAGCGCAACCCGCCCCCCTTTTTCGCATCGGTGCGGTGGCCAAGCTGGCCGGCATTCCGGTGTCGACCCTGCGCATCTGGGAGCTCAGGCACCAGGCGTTTTCGCCCTCCAAGACAACCGGACAGCACCGGCTCTACAGTCAGGACGATGTGCTCAAAGCGCGCCTCTTGAAGCAGCTCAGCCGGGACGGGCATCTGGTCAGCGCCATTGCCAACCTCGATGCCAGCGCGCTGGGCCGGCTGCACAACCCGGCCGGCCTGCCCGCCGAGCCGCCCTTGCCGCCCGCGCTGACCGCCAAAACGGTGTCGCTGGCGGTAATTGGTGCCGGCATGGCCGGCCGGGTTGACTCGAAAAAGTTCACCAGCCATTTCCTGAGCCACACGATCCGGGTCACTGACCAGTTCGAAGGCCTGGCGCAGGCCGGCGCAGGCCCGTTTCGCGAAAGGCCGCAGATCCTGCTGGTCAAGGTGAACACCCTGCACGACACGGTGCGCGCCGACATCCAGGCGCTGGCGCGCCAGCAGGGGGCGCTTCAGACAGTGGTCTTGTACAGCTTTGCCAAGGAATCGGTGGTCGAAGCCATGCGGGTGGGCGGTGTGCTGGTGCGCCGCGAGCCGGTATCGGACTACGAGCTGTCGGACCTGGTCAGCTCGGTGCTGGTGGTCGATCCTGTAAAAAGAGTCGATGGCGTTCTTTCCGATGCGGTGATTCCGGCGCGCAAATACTCCGACGACACGCTGTCTTATGTGGCGAGCATTTCAACCAACGTGCTGTGCGAATGCCCGCGGCATGTGGCCGAACTGATCGCCCAGCTGGCGAGCTTTGAGCAGTACAGCCAGGAATGCCTGAACAAAAGCGATGAAGACGCCCATTTGCATGCCTATCTGCATGCCATTTCCGGCTCGGCCCGGGCGCTTTTTGAGCGCGCTCTTGACATGGTGGCCGAGCATGAGCAGATTGCTCTGGCCACCATTGGCCCGATCAACCCGACCGACCCGACCGACCGCTGAGCAGAAGGGTTCCAAGGCAGCATTGCACAAAAAACCGGTGCCCTGGCATG
>JACMQR010000327.1 GCA_014376885.1 Polaromonas sp. | reverse complement strand
GCCGCGCGCAGGTGGCGCTTGAGTTCGGGCAGGCACGAGCCGCAGCTGGTGCCGCATTTCAGGGCGCCTTGCAGCGCGGCCAGGTGCGCCTCGTCGCTGCCTGGCACTGCCGTGTCGGACACCAGCCGGGCCAGGCAGTCGTCGATGGCGGTGTCGGTGACGTTCAGGCAACTGCACACCACCCGGCCGCGCGACTGGACCGCGACCGGCGGCTTGGCGCCGGGCAGCAGCAGCAGCCGGCCATAGGCTTGAGCCGGCAATTCGTCCCTGAGCAGTGTGGTGATCCAGGCCTGGGCGCGGGTGTCGCCGGCCAGCACGAAGCCGGTCAGCTCGGCCGCATTGCCGGTGCGCGCCAGCCGCACGGTGCGGCGCTGGCCTTTCTTGCGGTCGGCATAGCGCAGGATGTCAGCGCCCTGAAGGCCGAACAGCCGCTCCAACCGGTCGATGGCGTCGCCGTCCGGCGCCTCGTGGGCGGCTGCGCGAAACAGCAGGCCGCTGCGCTCGGGCGCCGGTCCGGCCAGCGGCCGGTTGTTGGAAAACGGCACGCAGCTGGCAAAGGGAAAGGCCGCCAGCAGGGGCTTGAGCTGCTCATGGGCGGCCAGCGCATCGCCATTGTCGAACCAGGCCATGGCCAGCAGCGACCAGGGCAGCTCGGCCTTCAGGATCTTGACAGCTGCATGCTTGAGCTCGGGCTGCTTGGAGTCCGGGCAGCAGGCCGAGGTGGTCAGGGCGTTGACGCCGGCCAGCGGCTGGCCGGTGCTCGACACGCCGCCGAGGTACTCGCTGCCCCAGTGCATCGCCATGAAGGCCTGGCTGGGGGCGACTTCGGCGCAGGCCTGCACCGGCACGACGATGGAGCCGCGCTTGGAGGTGACATGCACCAGGTCACCCGCCAAAAGCAGCCGCCGCGCCATGTCCTGCGCGTTCATCTGCACGCAGGGCTCGGCCACATGGCCGAACAGCCGGCCCAGTGTGCCGGTGCGGCTCATGCCGTGCCACTGGTCGCGCAGCCGGCCGGTGGTGAGCGAGAACGGAAAGCGCGATTCGCGCGGCTCGGCTACCGGTCGGTAGGCGCTGCCGATGAAATTCGCCCGGCCGTCTGGCGTCGGGAAAATGCCGTCTTCATACAGGCGCGCCCTGCCGGCGGTGTCGCCTTCCTTCATTGGCCATTGCTGCGGCGCCTGCTCGAGCAGCGCATAGCTCATGCCAGTGATGTCCAGGTCGCGACCGCGGGTGGACTCGCGGTGCTCGTTCCAGAGCGATTCGGCGGTGTGGTGGTTGAACAGGGTACGGCTCCTGCCCTGCTTGGGGGAAGGGAGCAGGGCAGGGAGGGGGAGTAACAATTCCAGCCGCCGGGCAAAGTCCACCGCAATCGACCAGTCGTGGCGTGCCTCGCCGGGCGCCGGCACCGCTGGCAGCACCCGGCTGATGCGCCGCTCGCTGTTGGTCACGGTGCCGGTTTTTTCGCCCCAGGTGGTGGCCGGCAGCAGCAGGTCGGCATAAGCGCAGGTGGCGGTGGTGGCAAAGGCTTCCTGCACGATCACCAGTTCGGCCCGTTCCAGCGCGCGGCGCACGGTGGCCTGGTCGGGCATGGACTGCGCCGGGTTGGTGCAGGCGATCCACAGCGCCTTGATTTCGCCGTCGGCGGCGGCCTGGAACATCTCGATAGCGCTCTTGCCTGGCTTGTCGGGTACGCTGGCCACGCCCCACAGCGCGGCGACTTCGGCGCGGTGCGCCGGGTTGGCCAGGTCGCGGTGGCCGCTCATCAGGTTGGCCATGCCGCCGACCTCGCGCCCACCCATGGCGTTGGGCTGGCCGGTGAGCGAAAACGGCCCGGCACCCGGCTTGCCGATCTGCCCGGTCGCCAGGTGCAGGTTGATGAGCGCGGTATTCTTGGCGGTGCCGCTGGTCGACTGGTTCAGGCCCTGGCAGTACAGGCTGAGCGTGGCGCCGGCGGTGGCGAACAGCCTGGCGGCGGTGAAAAGGTCGTTCTTTTTGATGCCGCAGGTCTGCGCCACCAGCTCGGGCGTGCAGTCGCGCGCCAACGCCTTGAGCGCCTCGAAACCATGGGTATGGGCCGCGATATAGGCCCTGTCCAGCCAGCCTTCCCAGAGCATGACATGCAGCATGCCGTTGAACAGCATGACATCGGTGCCGGGCAGCAGCGGCAGGTAAAGGTCGGCGATGTCGGCGGTGTCGGTGCGGCGCGGGTCGCAGCAGATGATTTTTAGCGCTGGGTTGGCGGCCCGGGCGTCCTCGATGCGCCGGAACAGGATCGGGTGGGCGTAGGCGGCGTTGCTGCCGGCGATGAAGATGCATTGCGCCTGCCGGATGTCGTCGTAGCAGGCCGGCGGCGCGTCGGCCCCCAGCGTCTGTTTGTAGCCGGCCACCGCGCTGCTCATGCACAAGCGCGAATTGGAGTCGATGTTGTTGGTGCCGATCAAGCCCTTGGCCAGCTTGTTGAAGGCGTAGTAGTCCTCGGTGAGCAGCTGGCCGGAAATGTAGAAACCCACGGCATCGGGGCCGTGCTGGCGGATGATGCGCGCAAAACTCTCGGCGGCAAAGTCCAGCGCGCTGTCCCAGCCCGTGTGCCTGGGCGCTTCGCCGCGGCGCTCGCGGCGCATCGGGTGCAGCAGCCGCGTCTG
>JACMQR010000048.1 GCA_014376885.1 Polaromonas sp. | reverse complement strand
TATCGCCTTGCACCGGGAACTGATGGTTGACGCCAAGTTTGTTGATGGCGGCACCAACATTCACTACCTTGAAGAGTGGCTGTCCAAGCGCGCCAGGTAATGCCCCCACGCTTGTCGCTTCGCGTACTGCGCTGCCCCCCGAGGGGGCGCTGCGCCTGCGGCCCGGAAAAGCCGGCTCCACGACCCCTGCTGGTGGGGACGCGGCACCAACGCTTGTCATTTCATGTACTGTGCTGCTCTATTGCAGCCAGGCAACGCCAGACCTGTGGACCCGGCTTGAGCAGACTGTTGTGGATAAAAGATGTTTGAACTAATTTTGCTGGCCCCTGTGGTCCATGTTGAAACCCTGAGCGATGCGCTTGAGGCGCTTGATGCGCTCAGCGTGTCGGTGGAAGATGCCGACGCGCACACGCCGGCCGAGCAAGCCCTGTTCGGCGAGCCCGGCATGCCGCCGCCCAAGGCGGGCTGGGAACGCTCGCGCATCGTCGCCTTGTTTGCCAGCGAAGCCCTGGCAAAAGATGCTGCTGCGGTGCTGCAGGCGCAGGATTTTTTTGACGGCTGCCGGCTGGTGGCCGTGCAGGCCGTGCCCGATCAGGACTGGGTGCGCCTGACGCAGTCGCAATTCACGCCGGTCGAAATCACGCCTGAATTCTGGATTGTGCCCACCTGGCATGAGCCACCAGCGCAGGCCAGGCAGGTGATCCGGCTCGACCCGGGCCTGGCTTTTGGCACCGGCACCCATCCGACGACGCGCATGTGCCTGCGCTGGATTGCCGACCAGGGCGCTGCGGGCAGGCCACTGGGCCGGGTGCTCGACTATGGCTGCGGCTCCGGAATTTTGGCGATCGGCGCGGCCTTGTTTGGCGCACTATCGGTCGATGCGGTCGACATTGACGGGGCGGCTGTCGAGGCGACCCGCGCCAATGCCCAGGCCAATCGGGTGGTGCTGCAAGCCGGCCTGCCCGACCAGGCCGCAGGCAGCTACCAAGTGGTGCTGGCCAACATTCTGGCAACGCCCTTGCGCGTGCTGGCGCCGCTGCTCTGCGGGCATGTGCAAAAAGGCGGCTTTTTGGTGCTGGCCGGTATTCTGGAGCGCCAGGCCGATGAGCTGAAGGCTGCCTATCTGCCCTATTGCCGGCTGGCCGTGCATGACACGCAAGAGGGCTGGATTTTGATGACGGCGCAGCTGTGAGCGGGTGCGCGGCAAGCTCCGGCCGGGTTGCGGGGGGGCTGACCGGGACGGGGGGCTGATTGCCTTTGTCAGTGAGCCCGATTGCGCGCTGCCCCGCCTGCGCAGCCGAGTGGCTCGTGGCGGCCGAACCAGCCGGTATGGCGCATGCCGCAGCGACCTGCGGGCAGTGCGGTGCGGTGCTGGACGCCGGCCCGCTCCGGCTGGCGGGCCAGCCCGCCCGTGCTGGTCCGGCCGCATTGCCAGCCCGCCCGGCTGAAACCTCCGCGTCTGCCGCGCCGGGGTGCGAGACAGTGCCGGCTGTCGATTTTTTGCGCGCAGCCCGCCGGTTCGATGTCTGGCTGCTGCCGCAGGTCCGCGCCGCGCTGGGCCTGGTTTGCCTGGTG
>JACMQR010000326.1 GCA_014376885.1 Polaromonas sp. | reverse complement strand
TTGTCGCCCATACCGCCGGAGGTGGTGCTGGCCCTGACCGGCGGCGTGGCGCGCGAGCAGTTCGACACGATGTACGGCCTTAATTCCCGGCACCTGCGCAAAGGCGGCCAGATGCTGGTCCAGGGCGAAGGCGAACTGGGCGCCGCCCTGTTCGAAGCCAGCACCGGCTCGGCTGGAATCAAGCAGATGCTGCAAACCCTGCAAGCCGATGCCCGGCACTACTTTGTCCCCAAAGGCCAGCTGCCGGTTCTCAACGAAGCAGCGCGCCAGCTGGAAGAGGCGCGCCAGAGCTATCGGCAGGCAGTCACCAAGCCGGACGCCTGGAAGGCGCTCAAGCGCAGCCATGACGAAGCGCAGGCCAGCCTGGCAGAGGTTCGCCAGCAGCTGGCCGGCCAGCGCAGGCGGGTTGAAGAGCTGACTGAGCTGCGGGCTGTCGAACCCCTGCTGCGCCAGCTTGACCTGGCCGAGCGACAGTGGCGTGAGGCCAGCGGGCATGTGACCCTGCCCGCCGATGCGCGGGAGTCCCGGCTGGCGGCAATCGCCGACCAGACGCGCTCGCAGCATGCCGTTGCTGAAGCAGACGAAGTCATCGCCGCCTGCCGGCACCGGCTGCTGGCGCTGAAGATCGACCCCGTGCTGCTTAGTTATGGGCCCGCCATTGACCGGCTGCAAGCCGACATGGGGGCGGTCGACCGTCAGCGCGATCTCAGGCGCAAGCTGCAGACCGCCACCGATGCGGAAGCCGGGCTGCTGGGGCTGCGCGCGCAGCGCATGCTGACCGGCAGCCAGGCGGTTGCGGACCTGGACACGTTTTTCAGACACACGCCCTCATCGGCCGACCAGGCCGGGCTGCTGCAGATGCTGGAGGCGCACCAGGAGTTGAACTTCGAGATGCAACACCTTCAGGCGCGCCTGGCCAGCGACGGCGACAAGCTGGCGCAACTGCAGCATGCTGCCGTAGACCAGCCCGCGCTCCAATTGCACGACGCCCTGGCGCGGGCTCTGGCGCAGGCCCAGGCGCTGGGCGGCGCGCAGCAGCGGCAGGCTGACGCGCGGGTCGGACTCGACGCCGAGCAGCGCAAGCTGGACGGTCTGCTGCGGGATCTGCGGCTGCAATCGGCCGAGCAGCTGGTGCTGTCGGGCTGGCTTGCCAGTGCAGAAATCGATGCCTGGGAGCGCGAGCGCAGCGAGTTGCTGGGCCACGCCGTGCTGCTGGCCAGGCAGTTCGAGCAGCTGCAAGCCGACCTGGCGCTCCAGCAGCGGCGCCGCCTGGTCCTGGCCGCCGCCGGGGAGGTGGTGACGGCAGATACGCTGCGCCAGGCCAGATCGCTGCGCGAAGAGGGCTGGCAAGCCGTGCGAGCGGTGTTTATTGACCCAGGCGCTGGCGCGGACCCGTCGCGCAGCGGCGCCCCGAGTGGCTTGCCCGCCCGGTTCGAGCAACGCCAGGCCGAGTCAGACCGCCAGGCGGACCTGCTGCGCGAAGGCGCCAAGCGGGCTGCCGAAGCGGCCGAATGCGGCCAGCGCATTGCTGCGACAGTGCAGGCGCTGGCCAGTTTGGCACTCACCCAGGACCAGCAGGTTGCCGGGCTGGCGTTGCTGGACGCCCGCTGGCAGGCCGCCTTGCCGCGGCTGGGGATTGCCGTGCAAACGCCCGCAGGCGTGCGCGAATGGCAGGCGCTGCGCAAAACGGCGCTGGACGGTCATGAACGCCTGGTGCAGGCAACACTGGCCCAGGCATTGCTGACCGAGCAGATGGCTGCGGCCGGTCAGGCGCTGTCTGCCGCCTTGGCTGCGCTGGGCCAGGAGCCGCAGGCCAGCGGACTGGCGCTGGAGGCCTTGATTTGTCTGGGAGCCGCTCAAGACCGCCTGCTCGTGATGCAGCAAGCGGCCCGCGAGCGGCGCCAGGCTGACCTGGTCAGCTTGGCGCAAAGCATGCGCTCGGATCAGGCCCGGGCTGCCGGCCTGTTGCAGTCCCTCACAAGCTCCCGGAGCGCCCTGGACGAGCGCGCCGGGCGCCTGTTTCTGGCGCCGGGCGCTGCCGTTACCACCTTCAAGGCGCGTTTGGCCGAACTGCAGCAGTGGGCCCACGACTTCCAGATGCAATCCAGCCAGCTGCAGCAGCTCAGGCAGATGCAGGCGGACAACCAGGCGGTTGCCGATGCCGCCGCGTGTCTGGGCCAGCAACTGGGCGAGCCGCTGCGGCAGCCGGTCGAGGCGTGGCTTGAGGGGCTGGCGCACGGGCTGCTGAATTCCCGGGAAGCCGCTTTGACAGCTGCCGCGCTGGAGCTCAAGGAGCAAGAAGAATCCACCCGCCGGCATCGCGCACTGGCCGAGCTTGACGCTGCCCGGCAGCGGCTTGAGCAGCTGGTCAGGCAAGCCGGCGTGCAGCATGCCGGGCAGCTGCCGGACGCCGAGGTTCGCGCCGAGCAGCGCCATGCCGCGCAGTTGCGCCTGCAAGGACTTCAGCAGCAGCTCGAAAGCACCTCCCGCAAGAGCGGCCCTGTGCTGCGCCAGGAGCTCGCCAGCCTGGACAGCGCCGCCATAGAGATGGAAAAGCAAATTTGTTCGGCGCGGCGTGACCAGCTCGAAGCCGCTGAGCAAGCCGCCATCGAGGCCGAGCAGGCCGCCAGGGCCGCACTGGCGAACATAGACACCTCTGGCAAAGCCGCCGAGGCGAAAGAAGAAATGGAGGCCGCCATTGCCCGCTACCGCGCGGGCGTGCGGCCCTGGGCGCAGCTCAAGCTTGCCGAAGCGCTGCTTGGCCAAGCCCTGCGCCGCCACCGCGAAAAGGCGCAAGGCCCGGTGGTGGCGTTGGCGGGTGATTACTTCCGGCTGATGACCGGCGGACGCTTCGAGCGGCTGGTGGTCGATGCGGACAGCGACCCGCCGCTGCTGCTGGCCCAGCCGGCGCAGGGCCAGCCGATTGAAATTTCAGCGCTCAGCGAAGGCACGGCCGACCAGTTGTACCTGGCGCTGCGGCTGGCAGCGTTGGAGCTGCAGCGCAAACCCGACCGCGTGATGCCGCTGGTGCTCGATGATGTATTCATGACGGCAGACGACGAACGCGCCGCGCACATGTTTGGCGCCCTGGCCAAGTTCGCCGCGGCCTCGCAGGTGCTGGTGTTTACCCACCACCATCACCTTTTGGCGCTGGCAGCCGGCGCGGTTGGCAACGGCGGATTGAAAATTCACCGGCTTGAGGCCTCGTTTGCGGACAATCTGCGAGGTCGGAAAAATTCTTAGACAGCGGCTTGGCTGTTGCCAAGGCCCGCCAGCAGATACCTATTTTTAAACCTGATCAAACAAGGTGAATTGCATGATTGTTCGTTTTCATATTGACCCGATGGATCAAAACCTCTACGAGTACAGCGTCAGCCATGAAGGCGAGCCGATGTATGCCGATGTGGGCCTGGCCTCTATTGAGGACTGCATCGTTGCGGCCACTGAGGGGCTGGACCAGGACGCGGTGGCCGCTGAAATAGCGTTCAAGGGCATCATCAGCGGAACCTATGCGCTGGCGTCGCTCGCCCTGATGTCAGCGCAGATTGCCGACCATGCACTGCAGACGTCGCTGGCCATCGAGGAGGTGAGCAACCCAGGCAGCTGACCAGAGCAGGCTGGGCGCTTGGAAAACTCGCCTGTCAAAACGAGCTGGAAAATAAGGTGACGGACCTTGACCCCGGCACTGGCTCTGCAGTTAGGGCTGCTTGGTTCCCCATCTGACCCGGTTGGCCGCTTCACCATGCGGGAAGGCCCGTCATCGATGATTATAAAGCGATCACCGCCTGACTTTGGGCGGCGGCAAATTTTCGGCATTTTTTGGGCTTGGGCGGGTTTGCTGCCCCGCTCCGGCTTCAATCGAAACAATATTCGCCTGCACAATCGGGGGTTTGCCAGTTGCCGCACAAGGAAATTTTCATGCCGCGCGTCGTGTTCAATCAAAAAGGTGGCGTGGGCAAGTCCACCATCACCTGCAACCTGGCCGCCATCAGTGCCAGCCAGGGGCTGCGCACCCTGGTGGTCGACCTGGACCCGCAGGGAAATTCCAGCGCTTACCTGATGGGGGCGGCGGCCGCTGCTGACCAGCCCAGCGTCGGCGGGTTTTTTGAAAACAGCCTGAGCTTTAGCTTGCGCACGGTGTTGCCAGCCGATTTCATCGTGGCCACGCCGCATGAACGGCTGCACCTGATGCCGTCAAGCCCGGTGCTCGACGAGCTGCAGGCCAAGCTGGAATCCCGCCACAAGATTTTCAAGCTGCGCGAAGCGCTGCAGCAGTTGGCCGGCGACTACGACCGCATCTACATCGACACGCCGCCAGCGCTCAATTTCTACACCCGCTCGGCGCTGATTGCGGCGCGCAGCTGCTTGATTCCGTTCGACTGCGATGATTTTTCGCGCAAGGCGCTGTACACACTGCTGGAAAATGTGCGGGAAATCCAGGCCGACCACAACCCCGGTTTGGTCGTCGAGGGCATCGTCGTCAACCAGTTTCAGCCGCGCGCCAATTTGCCCCGGCGCATTGTCAATGAGCTGATCGCCGAAGGTTTGCCAGTTTTGCAGCCTTATTTGCCCGCTTCGATAAAAATTCGCGAATCGCACGAACAGTCGCTGCCGATGATCTACATGGTGCCGGGCCACAAGCTGACCCAGGCGCTGGTGGCGCTGCACGCCGCGCTGGAGCCCTGAGTCCGCCGCCCTCGGTAAAACACCGGCTGCCAGCGCACGGCCTTGCAGGCGGTCTGCGGTGCCGGCGCTGCCCGGCCAAATTAGAATAAGCCCATGCCATACCTCGTGCTTGCCCGCAAATACCGCCCCAGAAACTTTTCGGAAATGGTGGGCCAGTCGCATGTCGTGCAAGCCCTGGGCAATGCCCTTGGCACCGGCCGGCTGCACCATGCCTACCTGTTCACCGGCACCCGGGGCGTGGGCAAGACGACCGTCTCGCGCATCCTGGCCAAGTCGCTCAACTGCACCGGCATTGACGGGCAGGGCGGCATCACCGCCGAGCCCTGCGGCGTTTGCAATGCCTGCCGGGACATCGACAGCGGCCGCTTTGTCGACTACACCGAACTGGACGCGGCGTCCAACCGGGGGGTCGATGAAATCGCCCAGTTGCTTGAG
>JACMQR010000047.1 GCA_014376885.1 Polaromonas sp. | reverse complement strand
CCCCGGCCGCCTGGCGCCTGCTGACCCGGCTGGGCGAGGCGCAAATCCTGCTGCCCGCTGCTGCGCTGGCCCTGCTGGCCATGCTGGCGCGCACCAACACGCGCCCGCTGGCCTGTGTCTGGCTGAGCCTCATCACCCTGGCCACCCTGGTCACCACCGCCAGCAAGGTCGCCTTCATCGGCTGGGGCATCGGCTGGGCCGACATCGACTTCACTGGCATCTCGGGCCATGCCATGTTTGCAGCGGCGATTTACCCGGTGTTGATGGCCGCTTTTTTGTGGGGCCGATGGCCCGGCGCGCGGTGGCTGCCGGTGGCGCTGGGCTGCGCGCTGGCGCTGCTGGTGGGCCTGAGCCGGATCAAGGTGGGCGCGCATTCCTGGTCCGAGGTGCTGGCCGGCTGGGCGGTCGGCGGCGCGGTGAGCGGCGCCGCACTGGCGCTGTGCGAAACCTCGGCTCTCGCGGTCCGGCCCATCGTGCCGGTCTTGCTGCTGGCCTGGGTGGCGGTCATGCCGTTCAAATTGCATGCCTCGCCGACTCACTTTTTCGTCACCCGGCTGGCCGTGGCCATGTCCGGCAACGACACGCCGTTCACCCGCAGTGACCTGCTGCGCCCTGCTTGCCGCCAGCGCGCCCTGGCCTGCTAAAGGCGCCTGGCCGGGCCGGCCGAATTTCAAGCCGGCTGCGGGGCAGCGGCCGTGGCTGCGCAGCGCAGCGCAGAGATTGGCCACCGATCAGGCCAGCGAAATTTTCCCGCCAACCCACGGGCAGAGCGCCTCGATCCGCTCGGCTTGACGACCACAGCCTGCCGCCCGGGTGTGCAACCGGTCCGCTGTCAGGCAGCCTGGGAATTGCCTTTGGTCAATGCGTACTCTTCCAGGTTGGGCAGGCGAAATCGGACATTTCTCTTGAACCCCTGCCGCTTGAGCATGTGCTGCATCGCCCTTGCATACTTGGTGCAGTGAACGGTCAATTGCGCCCCCGGCGGCAGCTTGCCAACGATGTCTTGCAGCACTGCCGTGCCGATTCCCTGGCTCCGATGCTCGGCGCGGATGGCCAAAAGCTCCAGATGGTGGCTTTGGCAATCTCCCAGAACCACGCAGCGCTTTAAAAAACCGACCTCCGCACCGCTCGGTCCCCTGACGACCTGCCAGGCACAGCGCCGGGCCGAAGCAGGGAACTGAAAATCCTGGGCCATGACGCTTTTACAGATCGTCCAGAACAATTTAACGCTGCCGGTGCGCTCCACGAACACCGATGCGAACGCCCCCGCGACAGCGCCGTCGTGCATCAAGTCAAAAATCAGGGGAATGTCAAAAAAAGTAGCCGTCGACAAGGAAACAGGGAGGCGTTGCGCCGGCAATATTGCTTTTTTCATGGCCTCACAGCGCGGGATGAGCGCCGCGCAAATAATTACGGGGGTTTGTCACTGCAGTGGCAAGGCTTGGTTTTTCCGGCGGGTCAAAGGGCTGCCTGCCAAATGGCTGAGCGCTGCGTCAGCGCTGCCATTGAGCTTTCAGGCGAGAGGATTGTAGAAAATTTTTCAGCCCCCCTGTCCGGCAGCCCGGCACCGGCCGCGTGTTCGTCAAGCAGTGCAGCGTGGGACGGGTCGGGGCGCGCCGCGCGTCGGCCGCCTGGTTGGCGCCGAACAGCTCCTTCACCCTGGCCGCCCGAGGCGGGACTGTCCGGTTGCCGGGGTTTGCGGAAAACAGCATTTTTTATTCGGCGACGAGGGCTGGTTTTTCAATGCCGCGCTGCCGAATGCCTATAGCATTGCGCCAGTTTTAATATGGGAGCAATCAATGGGCATGCTGGACTGGACGGAAAAAAGCAGCGCGGTGCTGGGGCAAGGCGGCGTCATCGGGCCGGACGAGCGGCTGCCCTGGCCGCAGACGGCGCTGATGGGCGTGCAGCATGTGATCGCCATGTTTG
>JACMQR010000046.1 GCA_014376885.1 Polaromonas sp. | reverse complement strand
GCGCCGGGCTGGCGCTGCTGCTGGCCGCGGGGCGCAGCCGCTCGCTGCTCAAACGCACGGCCGGCTCGGCGCTTGGCAGCGCGCTGCTGTACCGGGCGGCCAGCGGCCGCGACGGCCTGGCCCAGGTGCTGCGTTTCTTGCCGATGGGCGCGGCGAACCGCCGCTACTGATCAGACCAGCGGCCGGGCGGCGTTAAGCAGGCTGCGCGCCTTGAGCGCCGCGCGCCGCGCGGCCTTGGCAAAGTCGTCGCCCGGCGAGGCATAGATGATCGCCCGCGACGAATTGACGACGATGGGCGCGTCCCGCCGCCAGCCGGCCCTGACGGTGGCCGCGGCATCGCCGCCCTGCGCGCCGACGCCGGGAATCAGCAGCGGCAATGTCGGCGCCAGCGCCCGCACCCGCTCGATTTCCGCCGGATAGGTCGCGCCCACCACCAGCCCGAGCTGGCCATTGGTGTTCCACGGGCCCTGCGCCAGGCGCGCGATGTGCTCGTACAGCCGCGGCTGGCCTTCGACCGACGCCAGGCGCTGGCTTTGCAGGTCGTCGCCGCCCGGATTGGAGGTGCGGCAGAGCAAAAAAGCGCCCTTGCCGTGGTAGGCCAGGTAGGGCGCGACCGAGTCGAAGCCCATGAACGGCGACAGCGTGACGGCGTCGGCGCCATAGCGCTCGAAGGCTTCAAGGGCGTACTGCCCGGCGGTGCTGCCGATGTCGCCGCGCTTGGCGTCCAGGATGACCGGCACCTGCGGCGCGGCGCGGCGCATGTGGGCCACCAGGCGCTCGAGCTGGTCCTCGGCCCGGTGGGCGGCAAAGTAGGCAATCTGCGGCTTGAAGGCAATCGCCAGGTCGGCCACCTCGTCGACGATGGCGGCGCAAAAATCGTAGATCCGATGGGCATCGCCCTGGAGCGCGCCGGGAAACCGGGCCGGATCGGGGTCCAGCCCGATGCACAGCAGGGAGTCGTTCTGGCGCTCTGCGGCGCCGAGCATGTCGAGAAAGGTCATGCCGCCGATTGTATGAAGCCGGCGCTCAGGCGCTGCGCTGCGCCAGACCGAGCGCCAGACTTGTCGCCAGGCACAGGTCGTCCCAGGCGCGGGCCTTGTCCAGCGGGCAGCGCAGCAGGTAGGGCGTGTCGTAGGTCACCACGGCCGCATGGCCTTGCAAGGCGTGCGACCGGCCGCGCAGCCGGCCAAAGGGCTCGCCCGATTCGAGCAACGCCTGCCCGGCCAGCCGGCCCATGACCAGCACGATGTCCGGCCGGGCCTGGCCGAGCAGGGCCGACAGCGCGGCGGAAAACGCGTCCATCGGCCCGGCAATCGCCTGGCGTACCAGCGGCGCAAACACCACCGCGCCGGCCTCTTTGGGCAGCCGGGCGGCGCGCAGCATGTTGTCCAGCAGGCGCCCGGCGTCGCCCTCCAGGGCCGGCGCGTGCAACGCCGCCGGCGGGGCCTGGGCCAGCACCAGCCAGCGGGCGCCGCCGGCCGGCGCGGCATCGGCATAAAGGGGCTGCGCCGGGCCAAGGCGCCAGCACTCTGGCGCGCCATCGGCAGGCGCCGGCGGCGGGCGGGCCGCCGGGGCGGCATTTAGCCTGGCGGCGGGCGCTGCCAAAGCCTGCGGACGCGGCGCGGCGGCGGGCACCTGCCGAGCTGCCGATTCATGCCCGTAATCGACACTTGTGCTTTCTGTATATGCTTTAGCAGCTATTGATTCAGTAGCATTTTGCCGATCTGCCGGCGGCGGTGCCGGCTGCCAGACGCGCACGCCCATGGCACGCAGCATGGCGCGCTGGCGCGCATCGAGGTGCAGGCTCACAGCGCCAGGCTCATGACGATGGCGTCCTCGCCCCGGGGCGACGCCGGGCTGGGCGGGTAGTAGCCGCGGCGCGTGCCGACCTCCCGAAAGCCGTGGCGGGTGTACACCGCCCGGGCGCGCGCATTGCTGACGCGCGCTTCGAGCCACAGCCACTGCGCGCCCTGGCCGCGCGCCCAGAGGCCCAGGGCGTCGAGCATCACCTGCGCCCAGCCCTGGCCCTGGCAGGCGGGCGCCACCGCGATATTGAGCAGATGCACCTCGTCAACCCCTTTCATGGCCACAAAATAGCCGAGCAGCTCGGGGCTTTCCCGGGGCGCGGCCACCAGCAGCTGCGCGGCATAGCCGGCCCGCAGGGAATCGAGGAAATTGCGCTCGCTCCACGGATGCGGGTAGGCGGCCTGCTCGAGCCGCAGCACCGCCGGCAGCCAGGCCGCCGTCATGGCCTCAAACCGCGCCTGCAGCGGCTCGAACGGCGGGGGCGTCTGGAGGGCGGCGTTCATGAGGAAGCCTGGGCGGCGTCGGCGGCGGCCTTGGTCCGGGCGCGCTCGTCGGTGGTCTGGGCGACCTTGTCGCGCACATACAGCGGCAGGGCCCGGGCGGCGTCGATGCATTGGCCGGCGGCAGCCAGCGCCGGGGCCAGCCGCAGCAGCGCGGCCGCGGTCGGGTAGGCGGGCACGCGAGGCAGCCCGGCCAGCCCCTCGGGCAGGCGCCCGGCATACACGCCGAACACATTGCCGGCCAGCAGCTGAACCGCCGGACCCGGCACCAGGTTTTCAGGCCGAATCAGCTCGCAGTCCTTGATGGAGCGACACACGCCGCCAGCAAATTCATAGCTCTGCACATACATCTCGTCCATGCGGGCGTCGAGCAGGGCGGTGACGGCCAAGGGCGCGTCACCGGCCGCCAGAGGGCCGTGCCGCTGAAAACGCGCCTCCTCGGCCAGCGCCATCAGGGTGTCCACGGGCAGCACCGCAATGCCGGCGCCGTGGCTGGCCCCGAAAGCCAGGCCCTGGGCCACCGCGCAGGCGGTGCGCAGGCCCGAAAACGAACCCGGCCCGCGGCCAAAGACAATCGCATCGAGCGCGCCCAGCGCCAGGCCGGCATCGGCCAGCAGGCGCAGGATCGCCGGGATCAAGGTGACCGAGGCCTGGGCGCCACCCGGGCTGCTGTGCTGCCAGACGCGCGCGCCGTCGGTCAGCGCCACCGACAGGCGGTCGGTGCTGGTGTCAAAGGCGAGGAATTTAAAAGGTTTTGGCATCAAATACGGCAGTTGCGCTTGCGGCGCGGACACGGACAGCTATCAAAATCATAGCCATTCAAAAACACCATGGCGTGCCGGGCCGCCGGCCGCCCGCAGGGCGCATCGGGTGATTATCCGGCCTGCCCGGCCGCGCGGCGGGCCGCCGATAATTGCCGCATGATTTTGACCCTGATTGCCTGCCGCCCGCAGGCGCGGCGGGCCGCCGGCATGCTGGTGGCGCTGGCCAGCCTGGCGGCCAGCGCCCAAGCCCTGCCACCCGAAATAGACACTCTGTTGGCGCGCGCCCAGGTGCCGCGCGAAGCATTTGCAGCCGTGGTCGTCGATGCCGCGCCGGCGCTGAACGGCAACCCCGCGCCGCTGCTGAGCTGGCGCGCCGCCAGCCCGATGAACCCGGCGTCGGTGATGAAGCTGGTCACAGCCTTTGCCGGGCTGGAGCTGCTCGGCCCGGCCTATACCTGGCGCACGCCGGTGTATGTCGATGGCCCGGTGGCCGACGGCGTCCTGCAGGGCAACCTCGTCATCCAGGGCCGGGGTGACCCCAAGCTGCTGATGCAGCAGCTGTGGCTGCTGCTGCGCCGGGTGCAGGCGCTGGGCATCCGGGCGATCAGCGGCGACATCGTGCTGGACCGCAGCGCCTTTGCCGCCGCCAGCCAGAACCCCGGCGATTTTGACGGCGAGGCGCTGCGGCCCTACAACGTGCAGCCCGACGCGCTGCTGCTGAACTACAAGTCGGTGGTGATGACCTTCATGCCCAATCCGGGCAGCGCCAGCGCGCGAATCAGCTACGACCCGCCGCTGGCCGGCGTGCAGATGCAGCCGGGCGTGCCGCTGTCGGCCGGCGGCAACGGGCGCGCCCCGGCCGACTGCGGCGACTACCGGGCGCAGCTGCAGGGCGACTTTGCCGACCCGCTGCGCATCGCCTTTGCCGGCAGCTACCCGGTGGCCTGCGGCGAGAAGGTCTGGGCCATCGCCTACCCCGACCCAGCCAGCTACGCCCGGCGGGCGGTGGCCGGCCTGTGGCAGGAAATGGGCGGCCAGCTGAGCGGCCAGGTGCGCGACGGCGCCGCGCCGGCCGGCCAGGCGCCGGCGTTTGAAATGGAATCGCCGCCGCTGGCCGAGGTGATCCGGGACATCAACAAGTTCAGCAACAACGTGATGGCCCGGCAGCTGTTCCTGACGCTCAGCCTGCCGCGCCCGGGCGGCGCCAGCAACGACGCCTCGCGCGAGGCGGTGCGCGCCTGGTGGCAGGCGCGCTTTGACGGCCCGGGCGGCGCGCCGAATATGCCGGACATACCGAACATGCCAGATGTGCCGGTGCTGGACAACGGCTCGGGCCTGTCACGCGCCGAGCGCATCACCCCCCAGGGCCTGGCGCGCATGCTGCAAACCGCCTATGTCTCGGGCGCCATGCCCGAGCTGATGGCGTCGCTGCCGATTGCCGGCGTCGACGGCACCCTGAGGCGCAGCCGCTCGGCCGTGTCGCAGGGCTGGGCGCACCTTAAATCGGGCAGCCTGCGCGATGCCAGCGCACTGGCCGGCTATGTGCACACGCCCAGCGGGCGGCGCCTGGTGGTGGTCGGCATCGTCAACCATCCGAACGCTGCGGCCGCCCGCCCTGCGCTGGACGCGCTGGTCGACTGGGCGGTCCGGGAAGGCAGCCGGTGATGGCAATGAACCTGACCGACCTCATCGGCTCGGCCGCCGCTTTTCTGACCACTGCGAGCTTTTTGCCGCAGGCCTGGCAGAGCTTCAGAACCCGCGATGTCAGCGGCGTTTCGCTCAGCATGTACAGCGTGTTCACCGCCGGCGTGGCGCTGTGGCTGGCCTACGGCCTGCTGCTTGGCTCCTGGCCGATGGTGATTGCCAACACCATCACCCTGGGGCTGGCGATGGCGATTCTTTGCATGAAGCTGCTGTACGGTCGGCCTCGGTAACGCGGGCCGGCCAGGAATTTCCCGCCCCGACACCCGCTGATCTCCGACAGCCAGGCAGCGTCAGCGACGATAGGCCGGGTGCGTGACTGGCACCAAGCTTGCTAGCAGTTTCAAGCACCTGCGTCGGCCCCCGGGCCTTAACCCTTGCCAAACAGCCCTGCCATGCACCTCCAAATCGGTTTTGACATTCAGCTGGCCATCACCTCGCCGATGGCGCTGGTGTATGTTTTGCATGTGCATCCGTCGCGTCGCGACGACCTGCTGGCGCCCGAAATCGTGCGGATCGAGCCCGATTTGCAGGTCGACGACTACCTGGACGCGTTTGGCAACCAGTGCGGCCGGGTCAATGCGCCGGCCGGTGTCCAGGAGGTGCGCTTTCACAGCCAGTCCATCATCCGCGACTCGGGCCTGCCGGACGAAGTCAACTGGCTGGCCGCACAGCACGACCCGACCGAGCTGCCGCCGGCCACCCTGCAGTTCCTGCTGCCCAGCCGTTACTGCGAGGTGGACAGCGCTCTGCTGCAGTTCGCCTGGAACCAGTTCGGCGCGGGCCCGCCGGGCTGGGCGCGGGTGCAGGCGATTTGCGACTATGTGCATCGGCACATCCGTTTCGACTACACCGCGGCCCGCGCCACCCGCACCGCCGTCGAAGGCTGGCGCGAAGGCACCGGCGTGTGCCGCGACTTCACCCACCTGGCGGTCACGCTGTGCCGCTGCATGAACATTCCGGCGCGCTACTGCACCGGCTACCTGGGCGACATCGGCATTCCCGCAGTGCCCTACCCGATGGACTTCAGCGCCTGGTTCGAGGTGTTCCTGGGTTGGCGCTGGTACACCTTCGACGCGCGCCACAACACGCCGCGCATCGGCCGCGTCGTGATGGCGCGCGGCCGCGACGCCGGCGACGTGCCGCTGACCATGGCCTTCGGGCCCAACGTACTCAAGAAATTCGAGGTCACCACCCACGAGGTCGATGTGCATGGCCATGCCATCTCCACGGTGTGAACCAGCCTGCGCCCGACAACCCCAAGGCCAGCGGCAGCCGGGACGCCGGCGACGCGCTGGTCATTACCTGCGAGCATGGCGGGCATGGGGTGCCGCCCGCCTATGCCGCGTTGTTTGCCGGCCATGAGGAACTGCTCTTAACGCATCGCGGCTGGGACATGGGCGCGCTGGAGATGGCCCGGCAGCTGGCCCAGGCCCTGGATGCGCCGCTGTTTGCGGCCACCACCACCCGGCTGCTGATCGACCTGAACCGCTCGATCGGCCACCGCCAGCTGTACTCCGAAGTTACGCGCGGCTTGCCGGCGGCCATTCGGCGCGACATCATCGCCCTGCATTACCAGCCGCACCGCGCGGCGGTGGAGTCGGCGGTCGCCCGGCTGATTGCCAGGGGCCGGCGCGTCCTCCACATTGCCGCCCACAGTTTCACGCCCGAGCTGCACGGCGTGGTGCGCCAGGCCGATGTGGCCTGGCTGTACGACCCCGGGCGCGCCGGCGAAATCATTGCGGCGCGGCGCTGGCGCCAGACGCTGGCGCAACGCCGGCCTGACCTGGCGCTGCGCCGCAATTACCCCTACCAGGGCAAGTGCGACGGCTTGACCGCGCTGCTGCGAAAGCGCCACGGGCCGGCGCAGTATGTCGGCATCGAGCTGGAGGTCAACCAGCGCTTTGCCGTGGAAGGCGGCGAAGCATGGGCCGCGTTGCAGGCCGACCTGGTGCGGTCGCTGGCCAATGTGTTGGCAGTACGGCAGGGCCTGGCTTGATTTGGCCATCGGGAAAACCGGCGGTGGCGGCTCCATGCACAAGGCCTGCTTTCCAAAAATGGCATCAAGCCCGGAGTCAGATTTGGATCGTGGAAAATCGACACCCATTTGCGCTAACCCACAAAGAACATCATGAACGACTCCACGCTACTTCCGCCCCTGCCCGACCGCCTGTCCGTTGACCCGCGCAGTCCCCACCACGTTGCTTCCGTGTTCGAGCACCACATTGGCATTCGATTGAATGACAAGGAACACATCAATGTCGAGGAATACTGCATCAGCGAAGGCTGGGTGAAAGTGCCCGCCGGCAAGGCGCTGGACCGCAAGGGCCGGCCGCTGCTGATCAAGCTCAAGGGCCAGGTGGAGGCGTTCTACAAATAGGCAGCCGCCGCGAACGGGCCGTGCCGGCTACGGCTTGATGGCGATTTTCAGCACGCCGTCGCGCTGGTTCGCAAACAGCCCGTAGGCGGCAACAATGTTCTCCAGCTTGTAGGTGTGCGTCACCATCAGCCCCAGGTCCACCCGGCCGGAGGCCACGACATTCATCAGCCGGCGCATGCGCTCCTTGCCGCCCGGGCACAGGGCAGTCACGATGGCATGGTCGCCCAGGCCGGCGGCAAAGGCCGACAGCGGAATCGTCAGGTCGCTCGAAT
>JACMQR010000325.1 GCA_014376885.1 Polaromonas sp. | reverse complement strand
TGTTGTTGAAAAAGCAAAAGCCCATGGCTTTGGCATGCTCGGCATGGTGGCCCGGCGGGCGCACCGCGCAAAAAGCGTTGGTCAGTTCGCCGGCCAGCACCGCGTCGGTGGCCGCGATGGCCGCGCCGGCCGCCCGCAGGGCCGCTGTCCAGGTGTGGACATTGAGCGCGGTGTCCGGGTCGATCTGGGCATGGCTGGGGCCACCGGCCAGGATGTCTTCAGCCAGCTGGTCGCTCAAGCCCCGAAGCGCCGCCACATGCATCCGGTCATGCGCCAGCTCGATGTCGCCAATCGCCGCCAGCGGTGCATGGCGCCGCTCAAGCAGGTCCCGCAGGCCTGAGCGTTCGAACTGCTGGTCAATCGCAGCCAGCCGTTCGGGGCATTCCGGATGCCCGGGGCCCATTTCATGCCGGGCGCAATCGGCATGGGTGAAATAACCCGTCTTGTTCATGATGCGTAAATCATGTTAAAAAAATTACGTTATGGTTCGGGCAATGCACGTCAAAGAAAAACTTCAGGCGCTTTTAAATCAGCTTAACACGGTGATTGTCGGCAAGTCGGCCCAGGTCAGCGACTGCGTGGCCTGCCTGCTGGCCGGCGGCCACCTCCTGATTGAAGATGTTCCGGGCGTTGGCAAAACCACCCTGGCGCATGCGCTGTCGCGCTCTTTCGGCCTGCAGTTCTCACGCGTACAGTTCACCGCCGACCTGATGCCCAGCGACTTGTCGGGCGTGTCAATCTACGAGCGCCAAAAAGAAAGCTTTGTGTTTCACCCCGGCCCGCTGTTTGCCCAGGTGCTGCTGGCCGACGAGATCAACCGCGCCAGCCCGAAGACGCAAAGCGCGCTGCTGGAAGCCATGGAAGAAAAGCAGGTGACCATCGAGGGCCAGACGCGGCCGCTGCCCCTGCCGTTTTTTGTGATCGCCACGCAAAACCCGCACGACCAGCTTGGCACCTACGCCCTGCCCGAGTCGCAGCTGGACCGCTTTCACATGCGCATTTCGCTGGGCTATCCAGACCGCGCCGCCGAGCGCGAGCTGCTCCGGGGCGCCGACCGGCGCGAGCTGCTCGACGCCCTGCCGGCCATGCTGGCGCCACACGAGTTGCTGCAATTGCAGCAGCTCGTGCAACAGGTGCATGCCGCAGACCCGCTGCTGAATTATCTGCAGGACCTGATGGCCGCCACCCGCTCGGGCCGCTGGTTTTTGCAGGGGCTCAGCCCGCGCGCCGGCATTGCCATCATGCGCGCAGCCCGGGCGCAGGCTTTTTTAAGCGGGCGGGACTATGTCGCGCCGGATGACATTGCCGCCATCCTGCCGCAAACCGCCGCCCATCGCCTGATTCCGGTCGGCAACGCCGGCCGGGGCGCCATCGGGCAGGTGCGCGCCATGCTGGACGCGACGCCGCTGCCATGACATCCCGGCCGCACCCGGCAAGGCCAGCCCCCTCAGGGGGCAGCGCAGCACACGAAGCAGCAAGCGTGGAGGCGGTAGAAGTTCCAAGCCAGCCAGGGCCGCGGAACCGGCTTCGCCGGGCCGCAGGCGCAACGGCCTCCTCGGGGGGCAGCGCAGTACGCGAAGCGACAAGCGTGGGGGCTCTGTTGCAGCGCTGGTTCGAAGCGCGGCTGCCGCCGGCCGACAGCGTCACCCTGACCCAGCGAACGGTCTACATCCTGCCCACCCGCCCGGGCCTGATGCTGCTGCTGACGCTGGCGGTGCTGCTCGTCGCGTCGATCAACTACCAGCTCAACCTGGGCTACCTGCTGACCTTCCTGCTGGCCGGCACGGCGCTGGTCGGCATGCATGTCTGCCATGGCACCTTGCGCGGCCTTGAAATGAATTTGATAGCGCCTTGTGCCCACCACGCCTGCACCAGCACGGCTTTTGACATCAAGCTGACCAACCAGCGGCGCTCGGCGCGCTGCGGCATCGCATTGAGCCTGCTTGAGCCGCAGGCCGTCAACGGCCAGACCGGCGCCGAGCGGCACTGGGCCTGGACCGACGTGCCGGCCCAAGGCAGCAGCGTGGTGCAGGTGGCCTTCACCCCGCTCAAGCGCGGCCTGCACCGCCTGCCCACGCTGACCGCCGAAACGCGGTTTCCGCTCGGCACCTTTCGGGTCTGGACGGTCTGGCGGCCGGCGGCCCGGGTGATGGTCTATCCGGCGCCCGAGCCGGGCCCGCCGCCCCTGCCGTCCGGGGCGCCGCGCGCCCAGGGCGCTGGCACGGCGGCACGGGCGCAGCGCAGCGGCGAATTCGACGGCGTGCGCGGCTACCGGCGCGGCGACCCTTTGAAGAACGTCCTGTGGAAAAAAGCCGCCAAGGCCGGCGAACACAGCGGCGACAGCGCCGGCCTGGTGGTGCGCGACACGCCGCAGGCCGAGCGCCAGGACCTGTGGCTTGACCTGCGCCAGGCTGGCCCGCCGGACCTGGAGCGCCAGCTGTCGCGGCTGTGCGCCTGGGTGCTGCAAGCCGACCGGCTCGGCCTGCGCTACGGCCTGCGCCTGGGCGCCGCTGAGGTCCAGCCGGGCAGCGGCCAGGCCCACAAGCGCCAGTGCCTGGAAGCGCTGGCCCTGTGCTGATGGCCGGACACCGCGCGCTGGCCAGCCTGCC
>JACMQR010000045.1 GCA_014376885.1 Polaromonas sp. | reverse complement strand
GCGCCTTCATCATTCCCGGCCTGATCATGCTGTCACTGCTCAACGAGAGCATTTCCAATGCGTCGTTCGGCATCTACATGCCCAAGTGGTCGGGCACGATCTACGAGCTGCTGTCGGCCCCGGTGTCGTTCGTCGAGGTGGTCATCGGCTATGTCGGCGCCGCGGCCAGCAAGTCGGTGTTGCTCGGCCTGCTGATTCTGGCGACGTCGCGCCTGTTCGTACCGTACGAGATCGCGCACCCGCTGTGGATGCTGTGCTTTTTGCTGCTCACGGCGGTCACCTTCAGCCTGTTCGGCTTCATTGTCGGGCTCTGGGCCGACGACTTTCAAAAGCTGCAGATCATTCCGCTGATGGTGGTCACGCCGCTCACCTTTTTGGGCGGCGCTTTTTACTCCATCAGCATGCTGCCGCCGCTGTGGCAGGGCATCTCGCTGTTCAACCCGGTGGTCTACCTGATCAGCGCCTTTCGCTGGAGCTTTTACGGCGTGGCCGATGTGCATGTCGGCCTCAGCGTGGCGGCCATCCTGGGGTTTCTGGCCCTGTGCCTGGGCGCGGTGTGGCTGATTTTTCGCACCGGCTGGAAGCTCAAGGTCTGACGCGTCCGGTTGTTCAGCGCTTGCCAGCGCTTCGGCTGGCCCGCTGCCGGGGCAAAATACGCCCATGAACTCACTTCAAGGCATCCGCATCCTCGATCTGTCCCGCGTCCTGGCCGGCCCCTGGTGCACCCAGACGCTGGCCGACCTGGGGGCCGACGTCATCAAGATCGAACGCACCGGCAGCGGCGACGACACCCGCTCCTGGGGGCCGCCCTTCCTGAAGGACGACGACGGCCTTGAAACCCACGAAGCCGCCTACTACCTGGGCGCCAACCGCAACAAGCGCTCGGTGACCTGCGACATTGCCCAGCCGGCCGGCCAGGCCCTGATCCGCGAACTGGTTGCGCACTGCGACGTGTTTGTCGAGAACTTCAAGGTCGGCGACATGGCGCGCTACGGCCTGGACTATGCCTCGCTCAAGGTGCTGAATCCGCGCCTGGTGTACTGCTCGATCACCGGCTTTGGCCAGAACGGCCCGTATGCCGAGCGCGCCGGCTACGACTACGCCATCCAGGGCATGGGCGGGCTGATGAGCGTCACCGGCGAGCGCGACGACCTGGTGGACGAGCACGGCCACCGCGTGGCCGGGGGCCCGCAAAAAGTCGGTGTGGCCGTCGCCGACCTGATGACCGGCATGTACGCCACCGTTGGCATCCTGGCCGCGCTGCGCCATGCCGAAAAAACCGGTGAAGGCCAGCAGGTCGACATGGCGCTGCTTGACACCCAGGTGGCCATGCTGGCCAACCGGGGCGCCAATTACCTGGTGAGCGGCCAGGTGCCGCAGCGCATGGGCAATGCGCACCAGAACATCGTGCCCTACCAGGTGTTCGAGGTCGCGCCCGCACCGGACGGCAGCCGGGACCACCTGATTCTGGCGGTCGGCAACGACGCCCAGTTCGTGAAATTCTGCAAGGTCGCCCATATTCCCGAACTCGGCGTGAACCTGCTCTTTGCCAGAAACCGCGCCCGGGTGCAAAACCGCGCCCAGCTGGTGCCGATTCTTGAAGCCGTGATGAAAACGCGCACCAAGGCCGACTGGCTGGCCGCGCTGGAAGCGGCCAAGGTG
>JACMQR010000324.1 GCA_014376885.1 Polaromonas sp. | reverse complement strand
TGGCGACCGCTGCGCTCACGCTGGCCATGGCCTGGCAGTTGCCGGCCGCCTGGCCGGTGCTGCGCTTTGCTGCCGGCGTGACCAGCGCGGTGGTGTTTGTCTACACCTCGGGCTGGTGCCTGGCCCGCCTGTCCGGCCTGGGGGTTCCGGCCATGGGCGGCATGATTTACGCCGGTCCTGGCGCCGGCATTGTCGTCAGCGGCCTGCTGGCCAGCGGCATGGTCGCCCGGCACTGGAGCGCCGCCACCGGCTGGCTGATTCTGGGCGTGCTGGCCTTCGGGCTGGCGGCGGCGGTGTGGCGCAGCCTGCGCGGCGGCGAGCGTCTGAAGGCGCTCGGCCGGTCCAGCCCGCAGGCGGCCAGTGCGGGCAGCGCTGCGCCGGCGCACCACGGCCCGGCAGAAATGACAGCGCTGACGCTGGCCTACAGCCTGGCCGGCTTTGGCTACATCATCACCGCCACCTTCTTGCCGGTGATTGCCCGGTCAGCGCTGCCCGGCTCGGCCTGGCTCGACCTGTTTTGGCCCATCTTCGGCCTGGGCGTCATGGGTGGCGCGCTGCTGGCCGCGCGCCTGCCGCCCGGCGGCGACATGCGGGTGCGCCTGGGCATTTGCTATGCGGCGCAGGCGCTGGGCATTGCCGCCAGCCTGTGGAGCCCGAGCCTGGCCGGCTTTGTCGTCGGCAGTCTGCTGCTGGGCATTCCGTTCACCGCCATCACCTTTTTTGCGCTGCAGGAGGTGCGGCGCCTGCGCCCGGCCACCGCACCGGGCTTTATCGGCCTGATCACCGCGGCCTACGGCCTGGGTCAGATTGCCGGCCCGCCGCTGGTGGCGCTGCTGATCCAGCAGGCCGCAACCACGGCCGAAGGCTTCACCTGGTCGCTGCAAATTGCCGCCAGCGCGCTGCTGGTCGGCGCCTTGGTGTATGCCTGGATGGTGCGCTCTTTTCCGCGTCGGGCGTAAACCGGTAAAATCATTTTCTATCTGCGCGCTGCCCCGGCGCGCTGGTGACTTTAACTCTCCGGGGCCATGTAGAGGACTACCATGTACAAAAACCTCGCTGCCGCGCCTGCGGCCGCCTGCTGCATTCCACCGGCTTTCTTGCAACGCCTGGTGCCGTTGACCATTGGCGGGGCCGGCAAGGCGCTGCGGTCAGCATGAGCTACCAGGTCAAGGAAATTTTTTACACGCTGCAGGGCGAGGGCAGCCAGGCCGGCCGGCCGGCGGTTTTTTGCCGTTTCGCCGGTTGCAATCTATGGTCGGGCCGGGAAGCCGACCGCGCCAGCGCCGTCTGCCGGTTTTGCGACACCGATTTCGTCGGCACCGACGGCACGCTGGGCGGCAAGTTTCGCCATGCCGAGGCGCTGGCCGGCCAGATCGCCGCCCAGTGGCCGGCCGGCGACAGCGCCCACCGTTTCGTCGTCATGACCGGCGGTGAGCCGCTGCTGCAGGTCGACAGCGCGCTGATCGAAGCGCTGCATGCGCGCGGTTTTCAAATTGCCGTGGAAACCAATGGCACGATCGCGGCGCCGCCCGGCATCGACTGGATCTGCGTCAGTCCCAAGGCCGGCGCACCATGGCTGCAGCGCGAAGGCCATGAACTGAAGGTCGTCTGGCCGCAGCCGGCGCTCGACTGGGCCGAATTGCAGGCCGCGCGCTTCACGCACCGCTACCTGCAGCCCATGGACAATGAAGCGCGCCAGGAAAATACCCAGGCCTGCATTGCGCTGTGCCTGGCCGAGCCGGCCTGGCGCCTGAGCCTGCAAACCCACAAGATCACGGGCATCCGGTGAGCGGCGAACACCCACCGGCCTGCGAGATCAGCCAGGCCTTCTTTTTCGACGCCGCGCACACGCTGGACCGGCTGATTGAAACGGCCGGCAGCAAGCGCATCCATGGCCACACCTACAACGCCGAGGTGTTTCTGACCGGCCGGCCCGACCCGGCCAGCGGCATGGTGATGGACCTGGGGCTGGTGCGCCGCGAGGTGGCGCTGCTGCGCGAGCGACTCGACCACCACCTGCTCGACGAGGTGGAGGGCCTGGGGCCGCCAACCCTGGAAAACCTGTGCCAGTTTATTTTCAGCAACCTGCTACCCGCGCTGCCGGCGCTGACCTCGGTGCGGGTCTGGCGCGTGTCGATGGGCGATGGCTGCCGGATGAGCCGGTCCGGCTGATCGGCTGATCGGCTGATCGGGTAATCTTGGCGCGATGAAAGCCTACCGCGCCTCGATTCTCTACTTTCCCGACCCGGCGGTCCGCCAGGCGGTGCTGCAAGCGGACGGCCTGCTGGTTGTCGGGCCTGACGCCCGGGGCCGGCAGGTGGTCCAGGCGCTGGGCTCCCACGCCGAGCTGGCGCCGCGCTTTGGTGGCGTGCCCACCGAGCATTTCCCCAGCCGGATCATTGCGCCAGGCTTCATCGACCTGCACATCCAC
>JACMQR010000323.1 GCA_014376885.1 Polaromonas sp. | reverse complement strand
GTGCGGCCCAGCGAGGCGCAGATCAGGGAAAAAGTCCATTCGCTGCTCGGCCTGGTGCAGCTCGACTGGCTGGCCGACCGCTTTCCGTCGCAGCTCTCGGGCGGCCAGCGCCAGCGCATCGCCCTGGCGCGCGCGCTGGCGGTCGAGCCCAAGGTGCTGCTGCTCGACGAGCCGTTCGGCGCGCTCGACGCCAAGGTGCGCAAGGAGCTGCGCCGCTGGCTGCGCCGCCTGCATGACGACCTGCATGTCACCAGCATTTTCGTCACCCACGACCAGGAAGAAGCGCTCGAAGTGGCCGACCGCGTGGTGCTGATGAACGCCGGCAAGGTCGAGCAGATCGGCTCGCCGCAAGAGGTCTGGGACCATCCGGCCAGCCCGTTTGTGTATGGTTTCCTGGGCGACGTGAATCTGTTCCATGGCCGTGCCCATGAAGGCGAGGTGCAGCTGGGCGGATTGACGCTCGACGCGCCCGAGCACAGCGGCGCGCAAAATGCCAAGGCGCTGGCCTATGTGCGGCCGCACGACATGGAGGTCGAGCGCTATGCGCCCGGTGCAACCGGCCTGGTGGCGACCCTGGACCGGGCGATTGTCATCGGGCCGATTGCCCGGCTGGAGCTGGTTCCGGTCGACTCCGGTGAACCATCAGCCGCATCCTTGGTTGAGGCGCAAATGCCGTCGCAGCAGTTCAGGGAGATGGGGCTCAAGGCGGGCGACACGCTGGTGCTGACGCCGCGCAAGGCCCGGGTGTTTGTCGCTGCCGGGGAAGGAATCTGATGCGACTCGATTTGTTTGACCGGCCGCGCCGCCTGCTGGCCCTGATGGCGGCTCTGTGTGTGGCTTCGCTGGCTTTCGGTCTGTACCTGCAGCACGTTGTCGGACTGGAGCCCTGCCCGATGTGCATCGTGCAGCGCTATGCGCTGGTGCTGGTGGCCATTGTTGCCGGGGCGAGTGCGCTCACCTCCCGCCGGCGCGGCTTGCTGACCGGTTCGGCTGTGCTGCTGGTGTTGTCCGGTTTCGGCGCTTTTGTCGCCGCACGCCAGAGCTTTCTTCAGTGGTATCCGCCGGAGATAGTGTCCTGTGGCCGTGATTTTTACGGCATGGTCGAAACGTTTCCGCTAAAGCGCGCAATTCCGATGATTTTCAAAGGCAGCGGCGACTGCAGCAAGGTTGACTGGACGTTTCTTGGCGGCTCGATTGCCAACTGGTCGTTTGTCAGCTTTGTGGTGATCGGTTTGGCGGCGCTGGTCCTGGTTGTTCGCCTGGCCCGCCAGCGCTGAAGCGTCGGCCGGTTGGCCATGGCGCGTTGATTGCTATTAAAGTTATAGCTGAAAATGTCCGTAGCGCTTGCACACAGGGCTGTTTTGGCATAAAAAAACCCGCCAGCGCTAAGCTGACGGGTGCGGGCTGGACCAAACGGCTCTTCAATCCGCCCTGCCGGTTGTTAAATCACCTTGGCAATCGACGCGCAGACATAGTCAATGTTCTTGCTGTTCAATGCCGCCACGCACATGCGGCCGGTGTCCAGGCCATAGACGCCGAACTCGCTGCGCAGGCGGATCATCTGGTCACGGTTCAAACCCGAGTAGCTGAACATGCCGATCTGCTGGGTGATGAAGCCCATGTCTTGCTGAACGCCCGCCGCCTTCAGGCCGTCGACCAGCTTTTGGCGCATGGCCTTGATGCGCACCCGCATCCCGCCGAGTTCCTTTTCCCACAGCGCGCGCAGCTCCGGTGTGTTCAGCACGGCAGCCACCACCGAGCCGCCATGGGTGGGCGGGTTGCTGTAGTTGGTGCGAATGACAATCTTGAGCTGGCTCAGCACCCGGCTGGCTTCTTCCTTGTCGCTGCACAGCACGCTCAAGGCCCCGACGCGCTCGCCATAGAGGCTAAAGCTTTTCGAAAACGAGGTGGACACAAAAAAGCTCAGGCCAGCGGCCACGAACTTGCTGATCACCGCGCCATCTTCGGCCAGGCCATGGCCGAAGCCCTGGTAGGCCATGTCCAGAAACGGCGTCAGGCGTCCGGCCTTGACGGCGCCAATCACCTCGTCCCACTGGGCGGCGGAGATGTCGTAGCCGGTGGGGTTGTGGCAGCAGGCGTGCAGCACGACGATGGTGCCGGCCGGCGCGGACTTTAGCGCGGCCAGCATGCCCGCAAAGTCAATGCCGCGCGTGGCTGCGTCGTAGTAAGGATAGCTTTCGACCGCAAAGCCGGCGTTGGTGAACAGCGCGCGGTGGTTTTCCCAGCTCGGGTCGCTGATCATGACCATGGCGTCGGGGTTGAGACGTTTCAAAAAGTCGGCCCCGACCTTCAGCCCGCCGGTGCCGCCGATGCACTGCACCGTGGCCACCCGGCCGGCGGTCACCGGCTCGCTGGCAGTGCCAAACACCAGGCTTCTAACGGCCGAGTCGTAGGCGGCAAGGCCGTCGATCGGCAGGTAGCCGCGCGCCTTGGGCGCTTGCATCATCTGGTTTTCAGCAATCTGCACGCATTCGAGCAGCGGCAGCTTGCCGTTGTCGTCGTAGTAGACGCCGACGCCCAGGTTGACCTTGGCCGGGTTGCTGTCCGCATTGAACTGCTCGTTCAGGCCCAGGATAGGATCGCGCGGTGCCATTTCAACGGCGGAGAACAAAGACATGAAATATCCTTTAGATTGAAGATGAGCGGCAGGACAGGCAGGCCGCAGCGGTTGTTTATGCCCATGCCAGGCGGTCTATCGGACAGCCGGGGATTGCAATTGCCGCCTCTGCCCGAATGTCAGGGTGTGTTTAACCGCTTCGAATTTTAACGGGGCTTGACCAGAGGTTGTATGGCAGAAATCATGGAAGTTACCGCCGGCGTTGCCGATTCAGGCGGCGTGGGCCAGTTTGTGCGCTTTCCCGGCTCGCCGTTTGAGCTGTTCCAGCCGTATTTGCCGGCCGGCGACCAGCCGCAGGCCATCGACAAGCTGGTTGAGGGCGTGATCGACGGCGAGGTTTTCCAGACCCTGCTCGGGGTGACCGGTTCGGGCAAGACCTTCACCATGGCCAATGTCATTGCCCGGCTGGGCCGGC
>JACMQR010000322.1 GCA_014376885.1 Polaromonas sp. | reverse complement strand
GTTCATGCCGTAGTAAGGCCGGCCGGTGAAGGCCACCGGCAGCAGCGTGTCGGCCCGGCCCTGAACGATCAGCGCCGGCTTGCCGCGCAGGTTGGCGCTGCGCACCACCTCGCTCAGGCCCTGCCGGACGCGCACCGCGTTGGCGCTGGTGCCGGTGAACAGCTCGCGCAGGCACAGCGCGCCGGTTGCGTTGTAGTCCTGCACGCCACCGGCCGACAGCGACGCGGCATCGAGCAGCGGCCCGCCCTGGCTCAGGTTGTTGACGATGCCGATGCCGACCGGCCCGATGGGCGGCACGCCGTTGGAAGTGCCGAACGAGGTGGCCAGCGCATTGGCGGACGCCGGAACCGGCGCGCCTGGCGTGGCCGATGCTGCCGCACCAGTGGCCGCAAAGCTGTAGCCGCAGACGTTGTCCTTGACGCTGAAGCGGCCGTAGGTGTTGGCGTAGGTCAGCCCGACCGCCAGGGTGGCGAACGAGTAGTGTGACGCCTGCAGCACATTGCTTTCCGGCTCCCAGCCAGCCGCGATCAGCGCGGCCATCGCGCTGTCGGCCTGCTCGGCGGTCGTGGTGCCGGTGACCAGGCCGTTGGCTTTCAGGGCGCTGCAGCGGTTGGCGGCAATGGCACTGCTGGCCGTTGTGTTGGCCGTTGTGTTGAAGGCATTCGTGGTGGTTGACACCAGCGCCGCGCACGGCTGGAGCAGGTTGGCCAGGGTGAAATAGTCGTACAGCTGCTTGCCGGTTCCGACACGTGTGGAGGCGCCGCGCCTGACGCTCAGGCGGCTGTCGGGCGCCAGCTGGACTTCGGGCTCGGCCACGGCCACGCCGCTGATCAGGCCCTGCGTGTCCTGCTCGGCTGCCGCCAGCGCCGCGCCGGCGCCGTTGGACACGCTTGACGCAATCACGATGGTGTTGCCCGGTGCGAACTTCTTCAGGCGCGTCGCGCCGTCGCGGGCCAGGTCGGCGTATTTTTCGTTCAGCACGAAGTAGGCAAACTCGATGGACTGCAGCGTCCACTTGCCCCAGTCTTTTTCCGGATTTTGCTGCGAATGCGCATGCTTGACGGCAAAGCGGTTGGGCGTGGCCGCGTTGAAGGCGGCCAGCTCGGCAGCGCTCAGGTCGGCGGTGAAGATCGAGTTCTTGCCGGCGGCGGCGGCGTCGGTGCGCGTGCCGTTTTGCACGCTGACGGTGTTGTTTTGCAGGTCATGGATGCCGCTGCCGGTGCCCTTGTCGGTGTAGGCCACGGCGCAGCCGTTTTTCAGGCCCCACTCGCCCGACGAGCCGATGGCGCCGTACACGCCGCGCGAGCCGCTGGAGGTGCCGGTCACGATGCACGGACTGGCCGGGTTGAAGGTGGCGGGCACCTGCACCAGCATGGTGATGTTTTGCTTGCCGGTGCCGTCGTCCGAATAGGCGATGTGCTCGGTGCCGGCGATCTTGCCTTCGCTGGTGGTGATAACGCCTTTGCTATCGACATTCGGGCCATATAGGGTGCCGTAGCCGCCGGCCGCGCTGATGTCCAGGATGGCGCGGTAGTTGTTGAAGATGGCGAGCTTGCGCAGCTCGGCCGGCGTTGGCTTGGCCGGATCGGCCACGGCGGGCGCCGCGCCGCCCAGCCCGGTCTTGCCCAGGCCGGCGGTGAGCAGGTCGTCCGTGTTGCCGTCATAGCTGGCCGTCACGATGGCGCCCAGGTAGGTCGGCTTGAGGTTGTAGGATTCGATCGGGTTGCTGCCGCCGCCGCAGGCGCTCAGGGCCAGCACGGCAGCTGCCAGCGCGGTCAGCTTCACATCGGTGTTCTTGCGCAAAATTGTCATGTCTCAGCCTTTTTGTGTTGATTTATTCGTTCATCGGCTTGTCCCGCATGTCTGGCCAGGTCAGACCCGCTTTTTCAGCCGGGCTGTCCTGCAGGAATGCGCGCCTTGGCAGCTCGAAACCATTCGGAGTGACCTGCCAAGGCAAGCTCCATGATGGTCTGTTAAGTCCAGCGCTTCAATTCCGTACGATTACTTACCGGGGTAAGCGAGCTTGACGGCGGCCCAAAAATCGTTCGCAACGGCGCCATGCCGAGCCATGGCGGCGCGGGTTTTCACAGTGGTTTCCCCCCGAGCGCTCGAAACCCGTCCCCGGCCGGCGCTTTGGCCGCTTGACAGCCGGTTTTTTGCACCGGACGATTCAGGGCATCCACACCACCAGCGGGCCAACCAACCTATGCACTCCCCTTTTTCGATTCGGGCGCCTTCGCCCGTCGTGGTCCTGACCGGCGCGTCCAGCGGCATTGGCCACGCCGCCGCGCTGGCCTTTGCCCGGCAGGGCGCGCACTTGGTGCTGGCGGCGCGCGGCGCCGAGGCGCTGGACAAGGTGGCCGCCGAATGCCGGCTGCTTGACGCCGAGGCGCTGGCCGTGCCGACCGACGTGACCGACGCCGGCGCCATGCGCGCCCTGGCCGATGCGGCCATTGCGCGCTATGGCCGCATCGATGTCTGGATCAACAATGTCGGCGTTGGCGCGGTCGGCGCGTTCGACACCACGCCGATCGAGGCGCACCAGCAGGTCATTGCCGCCAACCTGGTCGGCCACATGAACGGCGCGCATGCGGTGCTGCCGCATTTTCGCCAGCGCGGGCGCGGCACGCTGATCAACATGATCTCGGTCGGCGGCTGGACCGTGGCGCCGTATGCGGCCGCCTACACCGCCAGCAAGTTCGGCCTGCGCGGCTTTTCCGAGGCCTTGCGGGCCGAACTCGGCAGCCTGCCCGAGGTGCATGTCTGCGAGGTCTACCCCACCTTTGTCGACACGCCGGGGCTGCTGCATGGCGCGAACTACAGCGGCAAGCGCCTGCGCCCGCCGCCGCCGGTGCTCGATCCGCGCCGGGTGGCCGGCGCTCTGGTGGCGCTGAGCCGCGCGCCGCGCGACGTGACATCGATCGGCAGCGTGGCCGTGCCGGGGCGTCTGGCGCATGCGCTGCTGCCCGGGCTGACCCGCCGCCTGACGGTCTGGTTTGCCGACCGCGCCCTGGCGCGCGCCGAGCCGGCGCCGGTCAGCAATGGCAACTTGTTCGAGCCGTCCCGGGTGCATACCATCGACGGCGGCCACCGCACCCTGGCAACCCGCGCCGCGCCGGTGGCAGCGGTCGCCCTGGCGGGCGCTGCCGCGCTGGCGCTGCTGTGGGTGATGCGCCCGCGCCGGGCGCCTCACCGGCTGGGCGCTGCACGCCGGTCAGCGCAGCCGGCTGACAGTTAGTTGCTGGCTGACTGGCTGACTGGCTGACTGGCTAACTGGCTAACTGGCTAACTGGCTAATTTGCTATGTTTTTAGTAGCTGACAAGTGCCGACTGGCAAGCACATACGGCTTATTTGACGGAAAATTCCCGCGCTGCGCGACTTTTTACCACCCGCCCGAGCCAGCGGCGCCCTTGAACGGCCCGACCACCTCCGGCGTGATCCAGCCCGCATAAAATCGGCCGGGCTGCGGCTGCACCCGGACGCCGCCGACAAAGCAGGCCAGGCGCTGCGGGTAGAACCCGAAATGGCCGGCCAGCGCGCCGTAGGGCGCCAGCGGCTGCGGGTAGGACCAGGCCACGCTGTCCAGGGCGTCGCCCGCCAGCGACGGCACCGACCAGTACACCGCCTGGCCTTTCCATTCGCACTGCGACGCACCGGCGGCGGGCGTGAGAAGTTCGGTGTGCACATCCGGCGCGGGCAGGTAAAAGCCGGGCGGGCTGGCAGTTTCGAGCAGCCGCAGCGCCCGGCGGCTGCGGGCAATTTCAATCCCGCCGGCCAGCACGACGACCTCGCGGCTGTCGGGCACCAGGCGCGGCGGGCGCGGGTAGTCCCAGACCGATTCCTGGCCCGGGCCGGGCGGCAAGGCGAACGGGGGGCGTTCGCGGCCGACATGGCGCCACATTGCGGCCGCACGGGCCAGGCGTTCAAGGTCGCTGTCGTTCATGGCGGTATTTTTTCAGGTGTTAACGCCCGGCGCTGCCCACCTCGCGCAGCAACCGCATGCCCACCAGGGTATAGCGGGTCTGCGGCGAGTTCCAGTTGCGGTAGCTGCAGCGCGAATACAGCGCCCAGCTGTGCCAGGAGCCGCCCCGGCGCACCCGCACCGAGCCGTCGGCCGGACCTGGCGGATCGGCCAGCGGCGAGACGGCGTAATAGGCTTCGCCATGCCAGTCGGCGGTCCATTCCCAAGCGTTGCCCAGCATGTCGTGCAGGCCGAAGGCATTGGGTGGAAAGCTGCCGACCGGCGCGGTGAAGGCAGAACCGTCGCTGCCCGGCTGGGCATAGGCCCCCAGGGCCGGCCAGTAGGCCGCCGCGTCGGCATCAAAGGTATTGGCAATTCGCAGCAGTTGCTGGGGGTCGTTGCCGGCCGGGTAGCGGGCGCTGGAGCCGGCGCGGCAGGCGTATTCCCACTCGGCTTCGGTGGGCAGGCGGTAGGTTGCGCCTTCTTGCCGGCTCAGCCACCGGCTCATGGCCTGTGCATCGTTCCAGGTCACATTGAGCACCGGGTGGCTGTCGTCCTGGGCAAAGCCCGGATTGCGCCAGGAGTACATCGGGTCGCGGCCTTCGAACAGGTCGCCGCGCCGGGAGGCGGCCGGATCGTAGGCCGGGTTGTAGCCATAGCCGCCGGTGCCGTCGGCGACCGATTCGGGCACATAGCCCGACGCCTCGACGAATTTGCGGAACTGGCCCACGGTGACTTCATGCTGGCCCAGAAAAAAATCCCGGCTGATGCGCACCCGGTGCACCGGCGCCTCGTCGGCCAGCTCGGCAAAGCGCTGGCGCGCGTACTGCGGATAGTCGCGCGCCAGGGCCGCCGGTGTTTCGTCGCTGCCCATCAGGAACTCCCCGGCGGGCACCCGGACAAACTTCATGCCGAGCGAATTTTCAATCACCAGCGCGGGCGCTGCACCGGGCACGGCGCTGCAGGCGGCCAGCCCGAGCAAACTGGCCATCAGGAAAGCTGCCGCACAGGTGTTCATGGTGTCTTCCACGCAAAGTCGGCTACTTTACCTGCTGCGCCTGCCTGAGCGCCCGGTCGGCTGGCAGCCAGGGCTGCTGTAGGTATCGGCTGACGGCAGATACGAGCAACTTCTGGCATGAGCAACGCCACGACATTGCACGATAGAAGGCTCATCCGGTCCCAACCCCCTATGAACTCATTTCGTCCCGAATCCGCTGTCCAGCCCGTCCCCGGCGCGCTGCTCACCATTCCCGTTCTGGCCGAGCAGGTGCAGGTACAGGTGCTGCGCGAGCACACCGGCACGGTGCGGGTGCGCAAGCTGGTTCACCAGGACAGCCAGCCGGCCAGCGGCGAAGGTTTTCGCGAGTATGTCGAAACAAGCCGCGTGCCGGTCAACCAAGTGGTCGAGGCCGCCGAGTCGTCCCGAACCCTGGGCGACCTCCTGGTGATTCCGGTGTACGAGGAGCGCTTTGTCAGGCAGCTGGTGCTGGTGGAGGAAATTCATGTGCGCCGCCGGCGCGAGCCTTTGCAGCACAGTGCCTCGGTCGCCCTGCGGCGCGAGGAGGTGGTGGTCGAGCGTCTGGACCCGGCCACCGGCCAATGGGTGGCAGAGCGGCCGTGAGAACCGATTTTTTTGTCAGCAACCGGTTTATTCAACGTTGATAACTTCCAGGAGCGATGCCATGCAAACAGTGATAGGTGTTTTTGACTCGGTCGATGAGGCGCAAAGCGCACGCGAGGCGCTGCTCAGCGCCGGCTTTCAGGCCAGCGAACTGCGGGTGCAGTCCAGTGCCGAACTGGACCGGGGCAGTCAGGCTGATGGCGCCAGCCCGTCCCTGACCGACACGACCCGCCGGGACAGCGACAACGAAGGCTTCATGGCCGGCGTGGGCCGATTTTTTAGCGAGCTGTTTGGCAGCAATGACACCACCCAGGCCGGGCATTACTCCGAAGCCGTGCGCCGGGGAAGCTCGGTGCTGACGGTGACGCTGGCCGACGACAGCCGGGTCGAGCAAGCCCGCTCGGCCTTGGCCGCCGCCGGCGCGGTGGACATCGACAAACGCACCGAAAGCTGGCGCCAGGAAGGCTACGAAGGCTTCGATCCGGCATCCGCGCCCTACAAATCCGAGCAGATTCTGGCCGAGCGCAGCCGCAATCAGGCACAGATGGACCTGCTCAGGCAGTCTGACAGCGCCGGCAGCGCTGACACCGCGCGCGCCAGCCAGGTCGCCGACGGCACGGTGATTCCGGTGGTTCGTGAAGAGCTTGAGGTCGGCAAACACGCTGTTGACCTTGGCACAGTGCGGGTGGTGTCCCGCACCGAAACCCGCCCCGTCCAGGAGCAGGTGCAGCTGCGTGAGGAGCGGGCCGACATCGAGCGCCGGCCGATTGACCGCCCGGCCACCGATGCCGACCTGAAAGCCTTTGAAGGCGGCGCGATCGAGATCCACGAAACCGCTGAACGGGCCGTGGTCAGCAAAAACGCCCGGGTGGTGGAAGAGGTGGTGGTCAGCACCGATGCCAGCCTGCGCACCGAAACCGTTTCAGACCAGGTCAGGAGCACGGTGGTCGAGGTGGACAAAGCCCCGGCCAACCCGGCGATGGCCGGCCAGACCAGCCCGGCCGGCAGCCCTGACTACCGGAGCCACTACCAGGCCAACATGGCGTCGATGGGCGGCTCCTACGAAGACTACCAGCCGGCCTACGAGTACGGCTCGCAGATGCGTTCGGACCCCCGCTACGCCAGCCGCTCCTGGGACGATGTGGAAGCCGACGCCCAGCACGACTGGAGCAGCCGCAACACGGGCGGCAGCACCTGGGAAAAGTCCAAGCAGGCTGTCAAGCATGGCTGGGAATCCATGACCGGCCGGCGCTGAACTGGCTCCTTGACAGCGGCTGCGGCCCGGGCGCCGGCAGCGCGGCGCCAGGAGGCGCCAGGAGCCTGCGGCTTGCGTCCTACCCTGCCTGGCGCTGTTGGATGGCCTGGCCAGCGCCAGCAAAGTACTTCCATAAGTTAGGAAATTTCCTGATGCATGGCAAAAGCTGGCATATGAACCCACAGGCAATCCATGCAGAACTTGATTACCTACCTGGTTGAAGACAACCCCATCGTCCTGACCAGCCTGATGGAAGCCCTGAGCGAGCTGGTCCACCTGGACATCACCGCTTACTCCGCGTCACAGTCCGAAGCCAACCACTGGCTGCGAAAGCACAACGGCGACTGGCATCTGGCGATTGTCGATCTGTTTTTAAAGCAGGGCACCGGCCTGGGCGTGCTGGCCGCCTGCCGCGACCGCGCACCCCACCAGAAGGTGGTCATCCTGACCAACTACGCAACGCCGGAAATCCGCGCGCGCTCGGTGGCGCTGGGCGCCGATGCGGTGTTTGACAAGTCCACCGAGCTTGACCGGCTGATGAATTTTTGCACCGAGCAAGCCCTCCAGCTTGCCGAAAAATCCGGCAGCGGCAAGGCGCCGGCGGCCTTGGCGCCTCGCTCCTTGCTGAACTGAAGGGCGGCTGACCCGGCGCCTGGCCAGCCGGGAAACCGAGCGCCGTCCGCGTCGCGCAGGCCTTGCCTGGGCGGGCAGCGGCGGCCTTTGCAGCGGTGCATCGCCTGCTGTCGCGCTTGCTGCCAGCCGATGCCCCGACCACAATGCCCCCTCTTGGTTTTCAGGAGAATTTTTTGGACTTTGCCTACCCCCGACCGCAGTTGCAGCGCGCCCAATGGACGTCATTGAACGGCGCCTGGCGCTTTTGCTATGACGACGACCGTGCCCTGACAACCCCCAAAGACATTGACGACTGGCCGCTGCAGATCCAGGTGCCGTTTCCGCCTGAGTCCCGGGCCAGCGGCATTGGCGACACCGGTTTTCACAAGGTCTGCTGGTACGAGCGGGACTTTGACTGCGCGCCCGACGCGGGCCGCGTGATTCTGCGTTTTGGTGCGGTGGACTATTTTGCCAAGGTCTGGGTCAACGGCCACCTGGCGGTCAGCCATGAGGGCGGCCATACGCCGTTTTCGGCCGACATCACACACCTGCTGGACCCTTCGGGCCAGCAGACGGTGACCGTCCGGGCCGAGGACGACCCGGCCGACCTGACCAAGCCGCGCGGCAAGCAGGACTGGCAGTTAGAACCCCATGGCATCTGGTACCCGCGCACCAGCGGCATCTGGCAGACCGTCTGGCTTGAAAATGTCGGCCGCACCTACATCGACAAGCTGCGCTGGACGCCCAAGGTGCAGGGCTACTCCATCGGCTTTTACACCCGCATCGGGGGTGACCCGCTGGACAACTTGCTGGTCGAGGTCAGCCTGCGCCTGGGCGAGCGGCTGCTGGCCTGCGACCGCTACCAGGTGATGGACGGCGAGGTCGACCGCTCGATTTCCCTGTCCGACCCCGGCATTGACGATTTTCGCAACGAGCTGCTCTGGAGCCCGGAGCGGCCCACGCTGCTGGTGGCCGGCATACGGCTGCTGCGCGGCGGCCAGGTGCTCGACGAATTCAGCTCCTACACCGCCTTGCGCTCGGTCGACATCACCCGCGACCGCTTCATGCTCAACGGCCGGCCCTACCTGCTGCGCATGGTGCTCGACCAGGGCTACTGGCCCGAATCGCTGCTGGCCGCGCCCAGCGACGCGGCGCTCCGGCGCGATGTCGAGCTGGCCAAGGCCATGGGGTTCAACGGCGTGCGCAAGCACCAGAAAATCGAAGACCCGCGCTACCTGTACTGGGCCGACCGGCTGGGCCTCCTGGTGTGGGAGGAAATGCCGTCGGCCTACCGCTTCACGCGCACCGCCATCAAGCGCACGGTGCGCGAATGGGGCGAGGTGATCGAGCGCGACTACAGCCACCCGTGCATCATTGTCTGGGTGCCGTTCAACGAATCCTGGGGCGTGCCCGAGCTGACCTCGCTCGGCACGCACCGCCATGCGGTCGAGGCGCTGTACCACCTGACGAAAACGCTTGACGCCACCCGGCCGGTGATCGGCAACGACGGCTGGGAATCGGGCGCGACCGACATCATCGGCATCCACGACTATGACAACAACACCGAGCACTTGCGCCAGCGCTACGGCGCGGAGATCGTCGCCGCCGAGCTGTTCGACCGGCGCCGCCCGGGCGGACGGGTGCTGACGCTGGATGGCTTTCCGCACCGTGGCCAGCCCATCATGCTGACTGAATTCGGCGGCATCGCCTTTCAGGCCCAAGCCAAAGCAGAGCCGGGTGCGAAACCGATCTGGGGCTACAGCCAGGCCCAATCGCAGGAAGAATTTGCCGAGCTTTATGAAAAACTGCTGTACACCGTCATCCACACCGCGCTGTTTAGCGGCTTTTGCTACACCCAGTTCGCCGACACCTTCCAGGAAGCCAACGGCCTGCTGAACGCCGACCGCAGCCCGAAGATTCCGCTCGAGCGCATCGCGGCGGCCAATCTGACCTCGCGCACCTGGATTCCCGGAGGCGTGTGATGCACCGGCTCGAACTGCTCAAGCCCGACGGCCGCCGCCTGACACTGTATTCGCGCCAGCCGATCGATCCGGCATTGACCGCGCCCAGCCCGTTTGCCGAACCGCTGAACGCCAGCGCCCACCTGCGCTGGCACCCGCTGCGCGGCGAATGGGTGACCTACGCCGCCTACCGGCAGGGCCGCACTTTTTTGCCGCCGCCCGAATACAACCCGCTGGCCGTGACCCGCGACCCGGCCCATCCCACCGAAGTGCCGGCCGGCACCTGGGACGTGGCGGTGTTTGACAACCGCTTCCCGTCGCTGGCCGAGGTGCCGGCCGGTGCCGCGCCGCCGCCCGGGCTGATCGTGCCGACCGCGCCGGCGCACGGGCATTGCGAGGTGGTGGTGTTCACCCAGGACCCAAACGCTTCGCTGGGCGCGCTGCCGCTCGGGCACATCGAGTTGCTGCTGCAGGTCTGGGGCGAGCGCACCAGACGGATCGGCGCGCGTCCGGGCATCGAATACGTGCTGCCGTTCGAGAACCGGGGCGCCGAGGTCGGCGTGACATTGCACCATCCGCATGGCCAGATTTATGCCTACCCGGTGGTGCCACCGGTGCCGGCCCGCATGCAAGCGGTGGCCGCCGAGCACCTGCGGGTCCAGGGCCGGGGCGTGCTGGAAACCTTGATCGACAAGGAACGCCGGGACGGCCGGCGCATGCTCTACGAAGGGCCGCATGCGGTGGCCTTCGTGCCGGTGTGCGCCCGCTACCCCTACGAGGTCTGGATCGCGCCGATTGCGCCGGCGGAAAGCTTTGACCAGCTCACCGGCGTGCAACGCGCCGACCTGGCCCGGGCGCTGAAAACCGTGCTGCTGAAGTACGACGGCCTGTGGCAGCGGCCGCTGCCCTACCTGATGGCCTGGTACCAGGCACCAACCGACGGCCAGCCGCATCCCGAAATGCACCTGCATGCCCAGCTGTATCCGCCGTACCGCACCAAAGACCGGCTGAAGTACCTGGCGGGCACCGAGATCGGCGCCGGCTTTTTCGCGATGGATGCGCTGCCCGAGGACAAGGCGCTCGAACTGCAGCAGGTGAAAGTGGCGCTGCCATGAGCCGGTTTGAAGACATCTACGGCACCGCGCCCGAAGCCCAGGCCAGCGCGCCGGGCCGGGTCAACCTGCTGGGCGAGCACACCGACTACAACGACGGCTTTGTGCTGCCGATCGCCATCCCCCAGCAAACGCAGGCGGCAATGCGGCGCAATGGCCAGACGCAGTTTTCCCTGCATGCGGCCGAGCTTGGCCAGACGGTGCACTTTGCCCTGGCGCAGCCGCCGGCCGAGCATTTCGCCAGCTATGTGTATGGCTGCCTGGTGCTGGCGGCCGAAGGCGGCACGGCCATTCCCCCGCTGGACATCCATGTCGCCTCCAGCGTGCCGATCGGCGTCGGCCTGTCGTCCAGCGCGGCGCTCGAAGTGGCTACCTTGCGCTGCTTGCGCCAGCTGCTCGGCCTGGCGCTGGACGATGTGCAGATCGCCCAGCTGGCCCAGCGCGCCGAGATCGAGTTCGCCGGCGTGCGCTGCGGCATCATGGACCAGATGGCGTCCAGCCTGGCCGGCGCCGACCGCGCCCTGCTGCTGGACACCCGCTCGCTAGCACGGCGCTTTGTGGCCTTGCCGCCGTCAAGCAGCGTGCTGGTGCTTGATTCGGGCATTGCCCGCTCGCTGGCCGGCAGCGGCTACAACGCGCGCCGTGCCGAATGCGAGCAGGCCGCCCGGCTGCTGGGCGTGGCCTCGCTGCGCGACGTGCCCGGCGTGGACGCGCTGGCCGCCCTGCCCGAGCCCCTGCAGCGCCGGGCGCGCCATGTGCTGACGGAAAACGCCCGGGTGCTGCAAGCCGTGGACTGCTGCAGCGACGCCGCCGCCTTCGGCGCGCTGATGAACCAATCCCACGCCAGCCTGCGCGACGACTATGAAGTCTCCACCGCCGGCCTGGACAGCCTGGTGGCGCTGCTGCAGGCGCAGCCCGGCGTGTTCGGCGCACGCCTGACCGGGGCCGGTTTTGGCGGCGCCTGCGTGGCGCTGTGCCAAGCCGGCGCGCTGCCCGAGGTGAGCCGGGCGGTGCTGGCCGCCTATGCAGCAGCCGGCCATTCGGGTTGCCAGCTGGTGCCGCCCGCCCCCTGAAAACTGCCGCGTCAAGCGTGGCAGCGCACGCGGACCGGGCGCTGGCATGAGGAATGCTTCAGGGCTTGATGATTCCGGCAGCCAGCCCGCGCCGCAGCGCCTGCGGTGCTTCAATCGCCCTGCAGCGCAGTGCACACCGCCGCCTCGTCCAGCACGGCAAATGCCAGGTTGTGCCGCCCGGTCAGCGGGCCGCCGCCCGGCACCACCTGGCCCTGCGCATCCTCGCCCAGCGCCTTGAATTTCCACACCGCGCCGATCAGCTTGAGGTGGCCGACGCAGTGCCCCTGGGGGTCAAGGACGCGAATCAGCTGGTCGTTCATGCGCTGCAGGGTCAGTGGGTTCAAGGCGATGGCTCCGGTCGTGGGTGTATTGTTGGATTTCAAAGGCCGGGGCCGAGTTTAGCGAGCCCGGCCATCGAGCGCTGGACCGGGCCCAAAGCGCCGGCGAGGTAATCTCGGGGCCTTGTTGCACCCCTTTTTCGAGGAAGGCCGGAAATGCTTGAACTGCTTGTCAAAACCGCTGACTTGCCCGACGCCCTGATCTGGGCCAGCGCCAGCATCACGGCTGGCAACTGGTGACACGCAATACCAAGGACTTTCCGCCGGCGTGAGCCAGGATTCGGTTGCCGTACACGCTTTGAGGCGTTTTGAACGCATCAAATTGTCTTGCAGTCCAGTGGATTTGAGCGTTATAGCTATTAGTTTCGGAGCATCTGGATTGAATTCGGGTTGCTTTTGCGCTGTGGCCAGGTGGGAAATAATGGGGTTACTGACAGATGGGGCATCACGACTGGCTCAGACTGTTATCGGCCGGTCAGGTTTTCAGAAAGACGCCATTAGGCGTTTAAATTTAGCGGCCGCCATTTGCAAGGGCTGGCCCTATTTCGGGACAAGAGAAGCTACAAATTTATAGAGAATTTCTTAGTTGTCGTTGCGCATCAAAGGTGTGTGCTGCCCGACGATGTAGTTGTAGATTCACCAGAAATATTTGTGTTGTGTGGATTTTTGATCCGGCTTGTCGGCGCACCTCCTACTTCAGTCACGCCCGAGCAAATGGAACTGACCCATCCGTGCTCGAAGGTTTCACGCCTAACAGGCCGCTGAAATACCTCGAAGCGAAGTCAGCCGATTTTCAGGCTCAATCGATAGTCTGAAGCTGCCTTTTTTCCGATCGATACAAACCCAGTCAACCCATGCGCGGAGCCGACACCTTCACCGAAAGCCCGTTCACACTGCACCGCCTGGAGGACTTTGTGCCAAGCGACCATCCGCTGCGCCCGATACGCCAGATGGTCAACGAAGCGCTGGCGGAAATGGATACGCTGTTTGCCGGGATGTACGAAGCCGACGTCAAAGGCGGGCGGCCCAGCATTGCGCCCGAGAAACTGCTGCGTGCCATGCTGCTCCAGGTCTTCTGCAGCATCCGCTCGGAACGCCAGCTCATGGATCAAGTCCAGTACAACCTGCTGTACCGCTGGTTCATCGGCCTGGCGATGGATGATGCGGTCTGGGTGCCCACGGTGTTCACGAAAAACCGCGAGCGCTTGCTTCGGTGTATGCCGCAGCGCGCAATGCCAACCCAAACCGCTGGTCCGGTCCGACCCGCAATTAGGATCGGATCACAAAAGTCCACATCAATCCGGAAACACCAAAGAGCCAGAACCAACCAACCCAACTGACCGCCTGAGCATCAAACTTTTTGCGGCAACTGTCTTGACATCCACCGTGGACGAAACCTCGGCCACCACGAACATGACACCGACCCGAGGTCGAGCGCCCCGGGGCCAGCGCTGCCTGGGCTTCACGCCAGGCGGGCACTGGCGGACAACGACGGTGGTCTGCGCCCTGGACGCGCAGGGATTGCTCGCGCCGCTGGTGCTTGATGGACCTCTGAATAGCACCGCCTTTGTGGCCTGGGTTGAGCAGTTTTTGGTGCCCGAGCTTCGGGCAGGCGACATTGTGGTGATGGACAACCTGAGCTCGCACAAGGTCGCTGGCGTCAGGCCAGCCATCGAAGGCGCGGGTGCGCAGTTGCGCTATTTGCCCCCTTATAGCCCCGACTACAACCCGATCGAGCAGGCCTTTGCCAAGCTCGAGACGCTGTTGCGCAAAACGCAGGCCCGAACTGTCGAAGTGCTTTGGACGGCTATCGGCTCATTGCTCGACCTGTTCAGTCCTGACGAATGTGAAAACTACATTCGCCATGCAAGGTATTGCAAGTCATGATGAGTCGACTCTATCGGCCAAGCAGGGCTTCGCCCCACACCGACGGCCCTCGGTCCCCAAGCGACGACCGTGGTGAAGGCATGGCTGACCTGCCTAAAAGCGACCTGGCAGCCGGGATCTGACGATTGCGCTTTTTCTTTTTTGCCTTCATTCCCAGCAGCCTCTGTCTTACATGGTCAACCTTCGTCGGATCAATAGACTGGAGGTCAATTTGCGCCTTGTGACTTGTTCACCGGGACAAGAAGGTCAGGATGATTTCTTGAGTTCAATCATTTTGTCAAAGGACAGCCAACCATGCACACACTAGCTCAATCCCGCGCGGCAACTGCACACACCCTGCTTGTCGCAGTTCTGTTTTCCCTGTCAGCCTGTGGTGGTGGTGGTGGCTCTTCATCGATAGATGGATCCAACATGACTACCAACCCTCAGGTAGCTGCGGTGGCTGCGGTGGTGAGCAAGAATGGCAACAAAAACCCATCGGTCAACACTCCAATGATTTCCGTTCAGCCGGTCACCGTGGTCAACACCACAACGGAAGGTGATCAGGTATTTCGCAACCTCAGCCCACTCGACAATTCAGGGTATACGGTCGCATGGCTTTCAGGAAGTGACAAGGTTTTCACACAGCGCTTTGACAGCGCTGGCATGAAGACTGGAGCCGAGACTCAGTTGCAGTTGAATATCGAGGGCGTGAGCGAGTCTCTTCGTGCTAACGCCATCGGGCGCAGTTCGGTAGCTGTGCTGCGCGATGGCAGCGTAGTGGTGTCATACAGTTTGACCAGGCCCGCCAACCTTTCGGGTACCGGCGTTTTGTCGTATAAAAACGGCGTGTACGTGCAGCGCTTCAATGCCAACGGTATGTTGGTAATGCCCGAAACGGAAATTTTCTCCCAGACGTTTGTTCCAAACTACCGGTCTCCCGGACTGGATTTGGTCAGGTCAATTGCACTGGCTGACGGGGGATTTGTTGTCGGTTGGGAGCAGAAATACCCTAGTTCTGTCACGATCCGCAACACGTTTTCGGTACGAAGATACGGCAGCTCGGGACAAGCCATCGGGCCTGCGGTGCCAGTGGGCACTCCCATGAGTCCCGGTGCCGATGCAGAGACCTATGCCTTGATGCCCGACGCAACCGGCGGCTATGTCGTGTCAACTTTTCAGAAAAACGAGGACTACACACCCTTTTCTACGTTAACTTACTTCGACACTACCAACACGCCGCAATCGATTTCGCTGCCGAACGGTACGACTGATGCGCGTCTGCTGCCGCTGGAGGGCGGGCGTTTTGTCCTGTTTGGACAAGGCCCTCTTGGCGCTTATCGGCAGTTTCTTGATCTTCTCGGCGCGCCGGTTGGCCCGCAGACTCCAATCCCAGGACTACCCGGCACTACTTTGGAATTGATCGATGGCAGTTATGTCACCTTCACCTCATCCGCCAGCGCCATTTCTGCACAACGTTTTGACAGCGAGGGGGTGACCATAGGTGAAAGTGTATTGATTAGTACCCAAGGCGCCGCGTTTAGCGCGGCGGCGATCTCTGAAGGTGGATTTGCAGGCGCTTGGACGGGTTCCAGCGCTTTGTCCGGTACCGATGTGTTTGCGCAGCGCTTCCTGATTGCCCTGGATCCCGTTGAATCAGGTATTAAGGCAAAACGGAAAGCCTGCAAGGAAAGCGCTCGCAGTCAGGGGCTAAAAGGCCAAGCTCGAAAACAGTTCATAGACGCCTGCCAGCAGAGTTGAACTTCGAACAGCACAAAACAAGGTGTTGAATTCCACGTTGAATTGAGCCCCTACTATTGCGTATCAGTCATCGGATAGCCGAAAGCTGTCAGCACATAACGCGCATCTTTTATTTCAAGAGCAATTGACACCAGTGTGGAGCCGTTGTTAAGTCAAGCCAAAGTAAGGAGCAGGCCACCTGGCTTTCGCCGGTCGAAAACATTCCAGAAAGCAAAATGAGCAACATTCAGCTAAGGAGGGTCTGAATAACTCAAAGCCAGGCATGCTACTGGCTTGAGATTGTTCAAGTAGGCAACCGGCTTTCAATTCAGGCTCTTCGAGGCCATTTTCCAAGTGGCTTTAAGCCTTTTTGTCCTGTTCAGGGAAATTTGTCTGCTTTCGGGCGCACTCATCCCTGCGCCGCCATCAATTGGTGCCGAACCATCCACAGGTTTGACAGCGCAAACAGCGTCTTGAACTGCAGCGTGTTTTTCTTCAATCCTCGGTAACGCACTTTCACGTAGCCGAACTGGCGCTTGAGCACGCGAAATGGGTGCTCAACCTTCGCGCGGATGCTGGCCTTGCACTTCTCGATTTTGTCTATGAGTGCGTCGACGGGACTGTTTGCCTTGTCGAGCTTTTTGCGTTTGCCCGGACGCATGGCCACCTGCCAGCGCGCGTTTGGCCTGGCGTCAAGCCGTTTGTCAGCACCCTGATAACCCGAGTCGGCATAAACAACCGTTTCCTCCCCATGCAGCAAACTATTGCCTTCGGTGACATCGGCCACATGGCCCGCCGTGCCGCACACGGTGTGCACCAAGCCAAAAGCAGCATCCACGCCGATGTGCGCCTTCATCCCGAAGTGCCACTGATTGCCCTTCTTGCTCGAATGCATCTCGGGGTCGCGTTTGCCCTCCTTGTTCTTCGTCGAACTTGGCGCGGCAATGAGCGTGGCGTCCACCGCGCTGCCCTCTTTGAGCATCAAGCCTTGGCTGCTCAGCAACGCACTGACAGTCGCCAGGAGAGCATCGGCCAGCTTGTGTTTCTCCAGCCGGTG
>JACMQR010000321.1 GCA_014376885.1 Polaromonas sp. | reverse complement strand
GCCCGACTCCTGGACCTCCTGGCGCAGCTCTGAAGGCGCGGCCAGCAGCGCCCGGGCCAGGTCCGCCATGGCTTGGATGCTGCGGCTGCGCGGCTGCAGGCCGAGCGCTGCGGGGTACTGCGTGAAATTGCGCTGCATCGATTCCAGATAGCCAGGGTCGTAGTGCTGGACCAGCAACTCAGAAACCACCGAGGCCAGATCGCCGCTGCGCGAGCGCATCTGCCAGTCCTCGACCGTGGCCGCGCCGCGCGCCGCTGTCAGCGCGCCCAGCCGGGCGCAGAAAAAATCGATGTCCTGGACGAAAAAATCATAGTCTTCCAGCAGCAGGGCAACCCGCTCCGTCTCGGGCAAATCAATTCGCAGGCACGGGCTGGCGCGCATGGCCTGGATCAGCCCTTCGGGTACTGCCACGTTGCCGACTTTCTTGCTCTCGCTTTCGATGTACACCGGGCGCGCCGGATCGAAGCCGCGCAGCGCCGCCCAGATGCGGCTGTCGTAGGCCTTCTGGCTGGGCTGGGGCACGCCCGGAATCAATCCGAGTACCGACGAGCGGTGGTTCGCCAGGGCCTCCAGGTCCAGCACCTGCGCGCCCTGCGCGGCGAGCGCCTGCAGCAGTCGCGTCTTGCCCGAGCCCGTCGGGCCGCAGACCACGCGGTAGGCCAAACGCGCCGCAGCTGGCGGCAGGTCGGCCACCAAGGCTGCCCGGAAGGCTTTGTAGCCCCCATCGACCAGCGTCACCTTGAAGCCGATCTGGTCGAGCACCAGCGCCAGGGAGCCGCTGCGCTTGCCGCCGCGCCAGCAGTAAACCAGCGGCTGCCAGTCCCGGGGCTTGTCCAGCACATCGCGCAAGAGATGCGCCGAGATGTTCTTGGCCACCAGCGCGGCGCCCAGTTTCTTGGCTTCGAACTGGCTGATCTGCTTGTAGCTGGTACCAACGGTCTTTCGCTCATCGTCCTGCAGGCTGGGCCAGTTGACCGCGCCCGGCAGGTGGTCTTCGGCAAATTCGCTTTCGGAGCGGGCGTCAATGACGGTGCAAAACTGGGCAAGCTGGCCAAGGGCTTCAAGGGCGGGAATTCGTTGCAGGCTCACGGAATGATTTTTTTCAGTTCAGGCCACACATTGGCCAGCATTCTGGCTTGCGATGGCTCGTTGGGATGGATGCGGTCGGCCTGGAAGTTGGCGGCAGCGTCATTGCCGTCAGCGATGCCTTTGAGGAAGAAAGGCACCAGCGCCACCTTTTCCTGCCCGGCAACCTTGGCAAACAGGCCGGAGAAGGTTGCGCTGTAGGCGCTGCCGTAGTTGGGCGGCACCTGCATGCCGACCAGAAGCACTCGGGCTCCGGCTTTTTTCGATGCCTGGGTCATGGCCTGCAGGTTTTTTTCGGTCATGTCCAGCGGCAGGCCGCGCAGCGCATCGTTGCCGCCCAGCTCGATCACCACAGTGGCCGGTTTGTGCTGCGCCAGCAAGGCCGGCAGGCGCGAGCGGCCGCCCGACGTGGTGTCGCCGCTGATGCTGGCATTGACGACCCGGGCGCTGATGTTCTCGCCGGCCAGCTGCTTTTCAAGCAGTGGCACCCAGCCGGTTCCGCGCTTGAGGCCGTATTCGGCGCTCAGCGAATCGCCGACGATCAACACGGTGGGCGGAGAAGGGCGGATCGTGGCCAGCGCCGGCGACTGGGCAAATCCTGGCCCGGCCAGCAGGGCCGCCAGCATCAGCAGGCACAAGGATTTGACCGGGCGCTTTCGCGCTGTCCGGCCAGGCTTGCTACAGTGGATAGCGGTTGGATCAATGTTTATGAAAAGGGTTGGCATGGATGAATCTGTGGTTTACGGAACAAGTGACATGGCTTTGAGGCCCCCGACACGCCTGGAGCCTGAGACGCCTTCAATTGTTTCCGTTGAGCATGTTTTCAAGTCGGTCACCGACTCGACCGGCAGCTTGACGATTTTGCGCGACATCAATTTTGCGCTTAATCCGCGTGAAACCGCCGCCATTGTCGGTGCATCGGGTTCTGGCAAAAGCACGCTGCTGACCATCATCGCCGGGCTGGACGTGCCGACCCAGGGCACCGTGCGCCTGGCTGGCCAGGATATTTTCTCCCTCAGCGAAGACGACCGGGCGGCCCTGCGCGCCCAGAAAGTCGGCTTTGTGTTCCAGAGCTTTCAGCTCATGGCCAACCTGACGGCGCTGGAAAACGTCATGCTGCCGCTGGAGTTGTCCGGCGTGAAGCAGGCCCGGGCGCTGGCTGGCGACATGCTCAAGCGGGTCGGCCTGGGGGCGCGGCTCGGGCACTACCCGAAGGTGCTGTCGGGCGGCGAGCAGCAGCGGGTGGCGCTGGCGCGCGCCTTTGTCGTCAAGCCGGCGGTGCTGCTGGCCGACGAGCCCACCGGCAGCCTGGACTTTGCCACCGGCGAGACGGTGATGAAGCTGATGTTCGACCTGAACCGGGAGCTGGGCACCACCTTGGTGCTGGTCACCCACGACCCGGCCATTGCGGCACGCTGCCAGCGGCGCATCACCATCGAAGCCGGGCAAATCGTCGAATCCTGAGTCAAATCGGTACTTTGCGATTGCCAGTTGGATGTATTCAGCTATCAATAGCGTAGCGTTAAGAAGCGCTGCCCTGGGCCGGGCCGGACTGGCGCGGGCCCAAATCAGCCAGCAGCGATAATTGGTCGATGTCTTCCTCCTCCAAAGTTCTTTTCGGTTTTCATGCCGTCGGTGTGCGCCTCAAGACCGCGCCCGGCTCGGTCCTGGAAGTGTTTTTCGATGTGTCCCGGCGCGATGCCCGGATGCGCCAGTTCACCGACCGCGCCCGGGAAGCCGGCGTGCGCCTGGTCGAGTCCGATGGCCTGCGCCTGGCCAAGATGTGCGGCAGCCATGGCCACCAGGGTGTGGTCGCGCGTGTCGAGGCGGTGGCCCAGGTCACCTCGCTCGATGAATTGCTCGAGCAGCTGGAAGCCGCCGGCACCGCCCAGCCCTTGCTGCTGGTGCTCGACGGCGTGACCGATCCGCACAACCTGGGCGCCTGCCTGCGGGTGGCCGATGGCGCCGGGGCGCAGGCGGTGATCGCGCCCAAGGACCATGCGGCCGGCATCAATGCCGTGGTGTCCAAGGTGGCCAGCGGCGCGGCCGAAACCGTGCCGTATTTCATGGTCACCAATCTGGCCCGGACGCTGGGCGAGCTGAAGGAGCGCAATATCTGGTGCATCGGCACCAGCGACGACGCCGAAAAAACCATCTACGACGTGGACCTGACCGGCCCCGTCGCCCTGATCCTGGGCGCCGAGGGCGACGGCATGCGCCAGCTGACGCGCAAGACCTGCGACGAGCTGGTGCGCATTCCGATGCACGGCGCGGTGGAAAGCCTGAACGTGTCAGTGGCCAGCGGCGTTTGCCTGTACGAGGCGCTGCGCCAGCGGCGACCGGCAGGCTCCTAGATCAGCCCGTGCCAGCCGAGCAGCGCGCCCGCGCCCAGAAGCCAGAGCAGGTGCAGCCGGGTGCGCCAGACGAGCAGGGCGGTCACCGCCGTCACCAGCCACACCGGCCAGTCCTTCGGCGAGCCGCCGTTGGCGCCGGCCAGGATCCATGCAGTGGCAATGAGCAGGGCCACGACAATCGGCGCCATGCCCTGCTTGAAGGCCCGGACCAGGCGCAGTTGCCGGTTGCGCTGCCCCCACTGGGCGGCCGCATAGGTCAGCACCGTGCTGGGAATCAGGATGCCCGCCAGCGCCAGAAAAACGCCCAGCAGGCCGGTCGGCACGCCGCCGGCGTTCAGGCCGACATTCCAGCCGAGCAGGGCGACAAACAGCACATTCGGGCCGGGCGCAGCCTGGGCAATCGCAATCGACGCGTTGAACTGCGCATCGCTCAGCCAGTGCTGCTGGTCCACCAGGAAGCGGTGCATGTCCGGCGCGGTGGTGATCGCGCCGCCCACCGACAGCAGCGACAGCGTGAGGTAGTGCAGGAACAAGCTGAGCCAGTCGTACAGGCTAAAAACCAGTGCGATGGGCTCGGTCATGGCTTGAGCTTTCGCCAGGCCAGGACGCCGGCAACGCTGCCCAGAGCGAGTAGCACATAGAGCAGCGGCCAGCGCAGCAGCGCGACGGCGGCAAAGCACAGCATGCCCAAGGCCAGGCAGCCGCGCAGGCCGAGCACGTTTTTCAGCAGGGCGCTGGACAGCTTGAGGCCGGTCGCGGCAATCAGGCCGGCGGCCACCGCGCCCATGCCGCGCAGCGCGCCTGCCACGCCGGGGTGCTCAGCGAACCGGGCGTGCACCAGCGCCAGCAGCAGCACAATGACCAGCGGCACCGCCAGCATGCCGGCCAGCGCCGCCATGGCGCCTTTGAGTCCGAAGTAACGCCCGCCAATCATCAGCGAGAGGTTGACGACGTTCGGGCCGGGCATGATCTGCGCCACCGCCCAGTCCTCGATGAATTCCTCGCGCGTCATCCAGCGCTTTTTCTCGACCAGTTCGCGCTGCACCACTGCCAGCACGCCGCCAAAGCCCTGCAATGCCAGCAATGTGAAGGACACAAACAGGTCAGCCAGGGACTCGGGCCGTGGCCGGGCGGACTCTTCAGGGGGCGGCAAGTTCATAGGCCTGCAAGTATCGCCAACAGAGCACGATTTTGCCGGCAGCACAGTTGAATATTGCGCCCGGGCTGCAGGCCGCCGCTGGCCTTCATGGCCTTCACGGCCCACTCGGTTTGTCGGTGCGGCGCAGGTAGGCCAGGGCGATTTGTTCCAGGCGTTCGGCGCCAAAGCTGCCGTCGTGGCCGCCATGCACCACGCGCACCGGCAGCGTCAGCAGGCGCTCCATGGTGCGCCGGTAGGCGGCGATGTCGGCGCCCGCGATGTCGTCGAGCAGCGGCCCGTCGTAGATCGCATCGCCGGAAAACAATATGCCCGATGCCGCCTCCCACAGGCCGATGCTGCCCGGCGAATGGCCGGGCAGGTGCAGCACCTCGAACGCCCGGTTGCCTAGGTCCACCACATCGCCCTCGGCAAGCAGGCGCGTCGGCTCGACGCCCTGCTGCCGGTGCTGGCCCGGCAGGTAGCCTTTGTGCGGCACGGCGGTCAGCAGGCCGCCGGCGATGTCGTAGCCCACCCGCGCCAGCCGGGCGCGGGCGTCGGCGTCATAGTCTGCCAGGTCCAGGGAGTAAGAGGGTCGTCCCTTGGAAAGACTGTCGGCTTCGTCCCGGTGGATCAAGCGGTCGTCGAACTCGTGCAGGCCGCCGACATGGTCGGCATGGGCATGGGTGGCCACCGCCAGCAGCGAGGTGCCGAACAGGTCGCGCGCTGCCGCGCGCAGGCTGGCCACGCCCAGGCCGGTGTCGACCAGCAGGTCCGCGTCCCGGCCGCGAAGGTGCCAGATGTTGCAGCGCAGCAGGGGATGGACATGCGGCTCCCAGATCAGCGTCAGGTCAACCTCGACCCGCCGGCGTTCAAACCAGGTCGTGGCCAGACGCAGGCTCATTCGGGCTGGCTCCGGCCGGGAAGGCGGGTGTTTTTTAGAGGCATCGGTGGGTGGGGCAAGAGGGTTGGACAGGCGGAGGGCGTGGGGCTGGCGGGGCCTTTGATTGAACCACATGCGGCGTTCATTCTCGCTGCCAAGTTGCGTCCGGCGGCGGCCGCGCCACCAGGCAATGCCGGGGGCTGCGGCCACCGCTACCGCCTGGCCCTTGAATATTTCATCCGCGCATACAGTTAGCCCTTTTGCGGCCCGGCATCCGGAGCGCATCCACCTTCAAGGCTCGCCATGACCACCCACCTGAAAATTGATTTTGTCTCCGACGTGTCCTGCCCCTGGTGCGCGATTGGCCTGAAGGCGCTGGACCAGGCGCTGGACCGGGTGGCGGGCGACATCACAGCCGAGCTGCATTTCCAGCCCTTCGAGCTCAATCCGCAGATGCCCCCGCAAGGCCAGGACATCACCGAGCACATCACCGAAAAATACGGCATTTCCCCGGCCCAGGCCGATGCCAACCGGGAACACATCCGCCTGCGCGGCGAAGCGCTTGGCTTTACCTTCAGCCGGGCCGACCAGCCCGGCGGTGGGCGCAGCCGGATCTACAACACCTTTGACGCTCACCGCCTGCTGCATTGGGCCGGGCTGAAAGGCGCAGGCCCGCAAAAAGCCCTCAAGGAAGGACTGCTGAAGGCCTATTTCACCGACGGGCAGAGCCCGGCTTCGCACGCCGTGCTCGAACGGGTGGCCGGACAAGCCGGTCTGGACCGCCTGGAGGCCGCCGGCATTCTGGCCAGCCAGGCCTATGCCGACGACGTCCGGCAGCGGGAGTCGTTCTACCTGGGCCAAGGGGTGCATTCGGTGCCGGCGGTCATCATCAACGGCACGCACCTGATCTCCGGCGGCCAGCCGGTCGAGGTGTTCGAGCAGGCCCTGCGCCAGATTGCCGCAGCCGGGCAGGGCGCTGGCCCAGGTGCTTGATCCGGTTACCTGGCAGGTAGATAACGCTATTTAATTTATAGCAAACAAAGCCCTGGGAATGTGCGGGAGCAGCCGATTTTCCTTGAGAACAGGCGGAAGTCGCGGGTTTTTGGCTGGTTTGCTGGCCGGTTCGGGCGCGGCATGGCCGAATGCCGCGCAGCGCAAGCGGCGGCTTTCTCCTACAGCGCCGCTTGAGCTTGCCTGACCAGAAAACCGCCACCTCCGGGCAACCCTGTCAAGGGCCTGACAGGCGTGTCGGGCAGCCGGCGCGGCGCTTGTCGACCGCCTGCGGGCCATTTCGCAAAATTTTTCAACCCCCACAGTTTCAACGGAGCAAGCACCATGGCAACCGACAACGATAAAGTGATCAGCACGCTCAATGATTTGCTGGAGTCCTGCCGCGACGGAGAGTATGGCTTCAGCACATCGGCCGAGCATGCCGGTTCTGCCGACCTGAAAACCCTGCTGGCGCGCCACGCCCAGGAGTGCCGCACGGCGGGCCAGGAACTCCAGGCGTTGATCCGCCAGCTCGGCGGCGAGGTCGACACCGGCGGCTCGATCACCGGCGCGCTGCACCGCGGCTGGGTGTCGGTGCGCGGCACCTTGAGCGGCCACAGCGACCAGGCCATGCTGGACGAATGTGAACGCGGCGAAGACTCGGCGGTTGCCAGCTACCGCAAGGCGCTCAAGCAGGACCTGCCGGCCAACATCCGCAGCGTGGTGGAAAAGCAGGCCCAGGGAACGCAGAAAAACCACGACGAGATCAAGGCCCTGAGGGATTCGCTCAAAGGCCGGCATTAGCCGCCTGGCGATGCCGCAGGCGGCCCGGCGGGCTTTAGCGAGCCCGGCGGCCAGGGCAGTCCACCTGGGCATCGAACTGCCGGCCCCCGAGCGAATAGTCGCTGTCGCTGACCTGGCAGCCCGAAGCGGTCTCGACCGCCTGGCGCAGTTGCGCGCTGGCTGCCGGTGAAGTGGCCAGGGTGGTTGAAGGGGCTGCCGAGCTGACCGTCCAGGTGCTTTCGGTAAGCTGGCGCAAAAGGAAAGTCTCGCCATCGATGCGCAGCCGATAAGCGGGCGGGTCGCCGGGAAATGCCAGCGGCGCGCAGGCTGGCAAGTTGATGCTGGCAGCCACCGCCAGCAGGCAAATGCCGGCCCTCATGCCCGGTGGGCCGGCGCTGTCGGTTCGGCCGGCACCAAGCCCTGGGCATGCAAGGTGTTGGCGCCGAATTGCACGATCTGGCGCGCCTTGGGCTCGGGCACCCGGGGGGAAGGGGTCGGTAGCTTGGTGTCCGGGCAGGCTGACAACAGCAGCACCGCACCCGCCAGCGTGGTTCCCAGCAACAGGCGTTTCATGTTCATCTCCCGGCGCAGACCTTCTGCGCTGTCAAATGATAGGCGCTTGGCAGCGCTTGCACCACCCGCAGTGCCCAGGATGCGGCCCAGGCCTACAGCCCGGTCGATCGGCCGGGCGCGCGGACTGAGCTGAATTTTTTGAGCCAGGCGCCCGACAGCCCTTTGTCACCGGCATCAGGCGCTTCGCCGCTTGACGGTCGTCTCCGGCGTCCGGTTGCCGGTGCCGTCCGCATCCGGAGGCTTTTTGTCGGTCGCGCGCCTGGTTCTGGGTTTGCCTTTGGGGCCCGCCGCAGGGGGTGGCGAGTCGGGCGCCGCGCTGTCGCGCAGGCTGCGCTGCAGCAGGTCGGCCAGGTTCAGAATCTGGGCGCCAAAGGGAAGCGGCGCGGCCTCGGGCACGGCTTCTGGCGTGGCCTTCCCGGGCTGGAAAAAAGTGTGCAGCTGACCGGCCTTGACCTTGCGCTCCACCAGCGCCAGGATGTCGTGCTTGAACGAATCGGTGAACTCGTGCGGGTCCCAGCGGCCACTCATGTCGCCGATCAGCTGCCGGGCCATCGACAGCTCCTTGTCGCTGACGCCGGCGGCTTTGGCGCCTTCGGGCGGCAGGTCCAGGGTTCTCCCAGGAGCGGATTTCATCACCCCAGCGCAGCAGGTTCAAAATCAGCCCTGGTCCCGAGGGCACCAGGACGGCCAGATGCTGCCTGTTCTGGATCACCACCCGGGCCACGCCGACCTGCTGCGATTGGAGCAAGGTATCGCGCAGCAGCGCATAGACTTTTTCGCCCTTGTTGATCGGCGCCAGGTAGTACGGGCGCTCCAGGTAGACAAAGGGAATCTGGGCATTGGGCACAAAGCTGTCGATGGCGATGGTTTGCGTCGCATTGGGGTAGGCGGCCCGAATCTCGTCGTCGGTCAGCACGGCATACCGGCCCTCCTCGTAGGCGATGCCCTTGATGGTGTTTTCCGCATCGATCTCTTCGCCGGTATTTTTGTTGATGCGCCGGTAGCCCACCGGGTCCAGGGTGCGCTTGTCGAGCCAGTTGAAATCCAGGCCGGTGTCGACCGTGGCCGAATGCAGGGCCACCGGGATGTGCACCAGGCCAAAGCTGATCGATCCCTTCCAGATTGCGCGGGTTGTCATGGAATGCCTTTCAAGCTGCGGCCAGGTCAATGGCAGGGGGGCTGAAAGGCAGGACCGCAGGTCCGCAGCCCGGAGCGCGGCCGGCGGCAGCTTTTTTTCGAGCCATGGTCCAGTGTGTTGGCGTCCAGCCCGGCCGTGTGTTGGCGCGCCAGGAGCCCCGGCGTAGGAGAAGGGCGCATCTTCAGGCTTTGTGGGTTCGATGCAAAACGAAGTTGCAAAGCGGGTTTATCCTAGCGCTGCAGGCCGAACGCCGCAGCACAATCACTCAGCCATTCAACCCCCCAGGAGCCTTTATGACCAGTCGTCGCCTAGCCGCCCGTATTTCCTTTGCTGCCTTGTCCCTGGCAGCGGTTGCCGCCATCACCGGGTGCGGCAT